>JACSRV010000166.1 GCA_014879545.1 Chitinophagaceae bacterium
ACTTCAGAACAGAGTTTATCGGCACACGATGAGCTAAGAATTCTGATAAAGGATTGTATTGCGCTGAAACGTGCGTCGCAAAAGAAGCTTTACGAGTTGTATTCTCCTGCGGCCTATGGTATTATCAGAAAGTACATCCACAATAATGAGTTTGCGGCGAAGGAAATATTGAATGAAGCGTTTTTTAAAGTGTTTCGCGACCTGCATCAATATTCGTTTCAGGGCGCCTTTGAAGGATGGATCAGGAGAATTGTGGTGCATACGGTAAGTGATTATATAAGAAGAAATGTTAAAGAGGACCGTATGACCAGGGAAGTGACCCCTGAAGATGCGTTTGTTAATAGTGAACCGGTGGAAAAATTGTCACACAAAGAATTATTGAAAATCATTGAGACCCTGCCGGAGACACAACGAAACATATTTAACCTGTTTGTATTCGAGAATTATTCGCATAAAGACATAGCGAAGATCATGAATATGCAGCAGAATAATTGTCGCTGGCACCTTAACGATGCACGCAGACGCTTGAAAGAAAAGATAAATGCACTCATAAACAAGTAAAAGTGAAGAACAAGAAAAAACATATCGATGATCTGTTCAGGGAAAAGCTGGGTACCTACTCTGAGGTGCCGCCTGCCGACGCCTGGTCAGCACTAGATAGCAAGCTCGACACGCTTACTACTCCTCAAGTCCCCACATCACCGTTCCGCTGGCTCGGTCATGCTGCCATGGTATCAGTCATTGCTGTATTGGGTGTTTCCGTTGTGCATAAGATCAATAAAAATGACACTGCCGCAACATCATTAGCTAAAGAACAGGAATTCAATAAGATAGATGCTACTAACTCAGATTTCGCAGTAGACAATTCCTCTCCTAATTCCGATGGGGTATCGGTACCTGCAAACAGCGGTTTCGGTGGCGAAGATAATGGCAACAGCGATATAGCTGAAAATACAAATACAGGCAGTTTCTCTTACAACGAAACAGGAGAATATTCAGGGGACCAGGGTGGTGGTACGCACAGGTCAGGCGCTAACAGTACGAAACATGTTTCAGGCAATGTTAATGGGAAAGTTTCCCACTATGGTGGTAAAGATCAAGGCAACAACAACCTGAATGATAATGAAAATAGCGTACCGTTAAACTCATCTATTAGTGAAGGTAACGAATTACAAAACACTGATAATGAATTTAATGAAATAAAAAATAAAGACAACTCAAATGGTGCAGCAGAAGAGAAAAAACAGACTACGCCAGCGCCTTTGGCAACAAAAATTCCCAACAAAAAGCCGGCCCCTATAGATCCTGCCGGTAAGAATAAGCCTGTCATAGATTTTGCCAGGTGGAGTGCCGGTGTTAAAGCCGGTTACGAATTCGGAATGGACAAGGACGCAGCAACAAAGTATGTTGTTGCTCCTTATGTCCAGTTCAATGTTACCCGCAAACTGTCTGTGATGGTGCAGCCGGGAGCCAAGTTTGCCAATGCACCTATCCGCACTGTAGGTACATCGGCGTCTTATTATAAAGTAAATGATGACGGTCGCATTATAAACCGTGGCGATTATTCCACTATAAAGGTTGAGGGTAGTAGCATTGACACATTCTACCATTCCCGTCTCAGCTACTCGCAGAGTCATGATAGCATTGTAAAGACCAACAAGGCGGGTGGGGTATATAAAGAAATTGAATTACCAGTATTGGTTAAGTACAACTTCTCTGATCGGTTTGCTGTTTATGGTGGCGTAAATATGATCTACAGCCAGCTCCAGGGCATTAAAGAGAATACCTATACGAAATCGGCAATTTTAAAAACAGTTGATACAGTGATCTCAGCCAAGGGTGTTGCTCCGTCGGCACCTGCGGTAAATGAAATGATCACACACAGTGGAGCCTCTATTTCAGAGTACAACGGCCCCTTATACCCTGCCTCACATACCAACCAATTGAGGTTTGGTACTATGTTAGGAGTAACCTATTCTTACAACGAGCGCCTGATGGTAGATGCTCTTGTACAGAAAAACCCTGCGCCTGCGGAAGTGAAGGAGGGATACAATATCAATGCCCCCCTCTCGGCAACCTACTTCCGCATATCGGTTGGTTATAAGCTGACCCGGTAACAGCTTATAAACCTTATCTCTTTTGAAACACACCTGACCCGAAATTGGCTCTTTGCATTTTTAGGGTTAAATTTACCGTAACTCATCGTTTCCACTAAA
Source organism: Chitinophagaceae bacterium (assembly GCA_014879545.1). Classification (GTDB taxonomy): domain Bacteria; phylum Bacteroidota; class Bacteroidia; order Chitinophagales; family Chitinophagaceae; genus Nemorincola. The sequence continues at coordinate 2,217 of JACSRV010000166.1, forward strand.
CCCCGGCTTGCGACGATGGTTAACGACCATAATTTACCAACATGAAGAGATGCCTGTACTTTCTGGTTTGTATGGTGCTTTTTGTTGGCTCCGCACAGTCCGGTCATTCACAGATCATTTCAACTTTTGCCGGTAATGGATTAGCAGGTTATAGCGGTGACGGGGGCGACGCTCTTTCTGCCCGTTTAGACACCCCGACAAGTATCGCAATTGACCTATCAGGCAATGTTTTCATTAACGATCAACGCAACAACTGTGTCAGGAAGGTCAGCCCATCGGGCATCATCACTACCGTTGCAGGTACAGGCAGTCCGGGATTCTCGGGCGATGGTGGACCGGCCACTAATGCACGTCTGGATGCCAACTGGGGTATGACTATCGACAACTCCGGCAATATATTTATATGCGATCAAAGTAACCACCGCATCAGAAAAGTAAACGCTTCAGGTATTATCAGTACGATAGCGGGCACAGGCACCCCCGGATACTCAGGCGATGGCGGACCGGCAATTTCCGCCAATATCAACTCTCCGATGGGGATTGCTGTGGACAAAACAGGCAATATCTATTTTAGTGACTCGTACAATTTTTGCGTGCGCAAGATCAGCACCACGGGTACTATCTCCACCTTTGCCGGAATTCCTGGGCTTGTTGGCTTCAGTGGCGATGGAGGACCGGCGACGTCTGCCAGAATCCGCTTCGTGTGGGGTATTGCCTGCGATACTTCCGGCAATGTGTATCTGTGCGATGGTCCGAATGATAGGGTGCGAAAGGTTGATGCCGGAGGCATTATAACAACCTTTGCAGGTATAGGAATTACAGGGTTTTCTGGCGATAACGGACCTGCCACAGATGCAAAGCTCAATAAACCACTTGGCGTTTCGGTAGCGCATGACGGAAGTGTTTACATAGCCGATTGTAATAATAATGCTATCCGCAGAGTCGTGCCTGCAGGCACTATCACAACCGTAGCCGGGACCGGAGACGGGGGGTATAACGGAGATGGCATCCCTGCAACAGCGGCAAAACTACACCATCCAATCGGCGTAGTTGCAAATGATAATGATGATGTGTTCATCACAGACATGCTGAATGTTAGAGGCAGGAAGGTGATCAATGTGTTGTCGTTCATAAAAGGTGATGAAGCCTTGTTATCTGTTTGCCAGGACGCCATATCTGTCCCGATCAATTCTCTGCTGCAGGTACGTGATGTATACGTAGGGCTAACCGATACATGGTCGCTTCTACTTCCTGCGGCACACGGCACAGTGATCGCAGGGTATTCTGCTACGTCCACAGGCGGGATACTAACGCCATCAGGATTGACATACACACCCGATGCCGGATTTGTGGGTATCGACTCTTTTAAGGTAAAAGTAGTCAACTCTCTTGCTTCTGACGTCATCACTATAAGGGTGGTCGTGGACCCTTTATTGGTCCCTGGTACGATATCCGGATCGAACAAGATATGTTTGGGTGACACTGCACTTCTGATTTCCGGTCAATTGGGTGGAGTTTGGAGCAAAACAGGTACTTTACTGGAGCTGCAGCCCTCGCTCTCAACCTGCATAGTGAAGGGTATAGGCGTGGGGAGCGATACGGTTCGTTATACCCTGACAAATGCATGCGGGTCGGTAGCGGCCGAAAAGGTTATCACCGTAAATCCGTTGCCCTATCCCGGAACCATTTCGGGACCTTCTGCTCTTTGCCAGGGCGCAACAGTGGGCTTCACCGCTTCTATCTCCGATGGCACATGGAGTGCAAGCAATTTGAACGTTTCGGTATACAGCACTTCTCCCACCACCTGTGATGTAACCGGAGTAAACGCCGGAGGAGTCACCATTGCATACGGCGTCTCTGACACTCAGTGCACGGCGTATGTAATCAAGAACATCGTAGTAGAAACTTTCCCCGTTGCGGGAAACATTATAGGGCCCGACCATGTGTGTGTCGGGCAACAGATAACCCTTATAGACACGATTGAAGACGGAATCTGGTCGGCCGACTCGGGCAGGATAACAGTTACCAATGGTGTTGTACAGGGAGTTCAAACAGGACCCGATATTGTAAAATACAGCGTCACAAATTCCTGCGGTACAGACGTAACAACAAGGGCAATAACGGTGGAACCCTTACCGGAAATTCCGGAACTTGTATTGAAGAGAGGTATCTTCTATGCTACCAAGGGTTATGCCAAATACCGATGGATCCTGAACGGGCAATTTATCCCCGGTGCCACTTCTGATTCACTCGATGCAAGAGAATCGGGGGTATATCAGGTTATTGTCCGGAATGAATATGATTGCGAGGCTGGCTCTGTTCTGTATGACCATACCGGCTGTGACGAAAATGAAATATCATTATTCCCGAATCCTACAACCAATGAAGTGAACGTAGATTGGTGCAGACGTGTGGATATCAGGGCGATAGCAGCAGACGGAAGGGTAGTGGCTACCGCCTTCGACACTACAGTCATCTCATTGTCGGGATTGGCGCCGGGAGTTTACATTATCGCCATTTACGAAGTAGGGGGCAAAAGACTCAGGGCTGAGAAGATCACCAAACTTTCAAACTGATCAGACCGAAATTGTCTTCCACCTGCCTGTTCTGAACAACAGAAAAACCGAAATAGCCATGATCGTTTCAGCAACCGGCACAGCGATGAAGATCCCCGTTATACCCAAATCGGTGTATCGGTGCAGCGACCATGCAAATGGGATCTGGAATATCCAGAAGCCAAAGAAGTACACCAAGGTAGGAGTCTTGGTGTCTCCGGCACCATTGAATGCCTGCGTGATAACCATACCTATGCCGTAAAAAACATAGCCCGAGCTAATAACACGGAGTGCCATTGCCGCATAATCAAGTTGTTGGTGTTGATGATCCGGAATAAAAATCCCTGCTACCTGACGGGCGAAAAGCAGGAACACAACCGTTACCAAAGCCATAAAAATGACATTTAACTTCACAGTGATCCTGACGCTTTCTTCTGCACGATCCGGCAATTTGGCGCCGAGGTTCTGCCCCACCAATGTGGCAGCGGCATTGCTCATTCCCCATGCCGGGAGTATAAAGAATACCACCAGCCGTATCGCTGTTTGATAGCCAGCCGACGCATTACTTCCATACTCGGCAACCATGGCAGCAAGAAATATCCAACTGGCTGATGCAATAATGAACTGGAACGTAGCCGGCGATGCAATTGAAATCAGGCTTTTGAATATCTTAAAGTCAGGAATAAAATGTCGTGCCTTCATTGTCAGTGATCCTTTTGCCTTTGAAAGCTGATAGAGTTGATAGATCACTCCAATACTTCTCCCTGTCGTGGTCGCTATTGCAGCTCCCTTAACGCCAAACGCGGGAATAAATGCAAATCCGAAGATCAAAATAGGGTCGAGTAATATATTAAAGAAATTCCCGATCCACAGACTTTTCATTGCAATCGACGGATTTCCGGCGCCTCTGAAAATACCGTTTATCAGAAATAGCAAAATAATAGCAACATTTCCGCCCAGCATAATGCGCGCATAGCCCATGCCTTGTTTTATTGCTTCCGGCTCTGCACCCATCAATGCAAGTATGCGATCGGCAAAAATTACACCCGGCACGCCTATAAGCACTGAACAAAAAACAGCCATCAATATAGCCTGCGCTCCTGCATGGGATGCTTTTTCGGGATCTTTTTCGCCGATTCGACGAGAAACTATTGCTGTAGCAGCAGCACTCAATCCGATCCCTACTGAATAGACAATGGTTATTACTGACTCAGTAAGTCCTACCACAGAAGCAGCGTGTACGCCAAGTTTATTCACAAAATAAATATCAACTACCGCAAAAACTGACTCGAGAGCAAGCTCAAGCATCATAGGTATAGCAAGCAGGAAAACAGCAGTTCTGAGATTCAGCGTAGTAAAATCGTGTTCTTCGTTGCTGACTGATGAACGAAGCAATGTCAATACTTTTCGAAGATCAAATAATGAATTTGCCATGTGAGGGAAAACAGGTTTTGAAAAAGGCAGCAAAAATATGATATTTCAGATAAGTGTAGATGTTCATTATGATCAGGTGATTTCGGCCACATAAATTTTGCAGATAAAACTTATCGTTCGATAATTGCAGTCAGGTACAATTGTCGTAAATTAGTTGTAGCCTATACAGGTTGTCATTCAACCTTCTTTTTCATTTCATTCTAGGACACATGGATACTTTATCAAAACCCGAAGTTTATAACAAGACGGAAGAGGAAGAAAAAAAACTGATACTAAGAGAGTATCGTGGACTACTGCGTGCGCTGAAGCAGGACATAAAAAAGGGCGATAAAACCTTGTTACGCCACGCGTTTGAAATGGCTGTGGAAGCTCACAAAACCACACGTCGTAAATCAGGCGAACCCTATATTCTTCATCCAATTGCAGTTGCCAGAATAGCGGTCGAGGAGATCGGTCTGGGGGTCACGTCGGCAATATGCGCATTACTCCACGACACGGTGGAGGATACTGAGATCACATTAGAAGATATCCGCAGGGAGTTCAATAACAACGTTGCGAGGATAATAGATGGACTCACTAAGATCTCGAACGTAGTTGACATAAAGGGCGATTCCACAGTTCAGGCCGAAAACTTCAGAAAAATACTGCTCACACTGGCCGAAGACCCGAGAGTAATTCTGATAAAGCTTGCAGACAGGCTGCACAATATGCGCACACTGGAAAGCATGAGCCGCGAAAAGCAATTGAAGATAGCCTCTGAAACCACTTATATATACTCTCCTTTGGCGCATAGGTTGGGTTTGTACGAGATCAAATCGGAAATGGAAGATCTGGCTTTGAAATTCACGCAACCCGATATCTATACCGACATCGTCCGCGGGCTCAAAGAAACGAAACGTGAAAGATCCCGTTACATCAACGAATTCATTAAGCCGATCAAGGAAGAACTTACAAACGCTGGATTTGTTTTCGACATTTATGGCCGTCCAAAAGCCATACACTCTATATGGAACAAGATGCGCAAAAAGCACGTAACCTTCGAGGAGGTGTACGACATATTTGCCATCCGCATCATACTCACCTCTCCGCCTGAACGCGAGAAGGAAGACTGCTGGAAGGTTTATTCTATCATCACAAACTTCTACCATCCCAGCCCTGAACGACTGCGCGACTGGATAAGTGTCCCAAAGGGAAATGGTTATGAAGCCTTGCACACTACCGTTATGGGTCCGGGCGGACGATGGGTGGAAGTTCAGATCAGGACCGAAAGGATGAACGCGATTGCCGAAAAGGGCCTTGCCGCGCACTGGAGATACAAAGAAGAAGGGTCACAATCTGCGCAGGAAAGTAAATTGGACAGCTTCCTCGAACACATTCGGGAAATACTGGCCAACCCCAATACCGACACCCTCGATTTTATACAAGACTTCAAACTTGATCTGTTCACTGAGGAGATCTATGTTTACACTCCGAAAGGAGACATGAGGGTGCTTCCCAAAGGGGCTACAGCGCTCGACTTCGCATTTGACATCCACTCTCAGTTGGGCACACGCTGCATAGGCGCAAAAGTGAATCACCGCCTCGTTCCATTGAGCCACAAGATCGAAAGTGGCGATCAGGTTGAAGTCATCACTTCGTCCAAACAACACCCTTCGGAAGACTGGTTGCAGTTCCTGATCACTGCAAAAGCGAAATCAGGGGTCAAGAACTACCTTAAAGAAGAAAAAAGGAAGACGGCCGAGAACGGAAAGGCGCAATTGAAGAAAAAGCTGGAAGCGTTAAATACTTCCATGTCTCAGCACAACGTCAACGAGCTGGTGCAATTCTACAAGAAGGCTTCTCCACTTGACCTTTACTACGCTATTGCAGTTGGCAGCGTGGACCTGGGCGAACTGAAGACATTCTCGGTCTACGGAGATAAACTCATGCACCCATCGCGTGAGATCCGAAACGACACACGCAATCTGCCTGAGGAAGATAACCTCAAAGGCAAGACTGGTAAAAATGCCGAGCTGGTGATCTTCGGAGAAAGGTCAGACAAGATATTATATAAACTGGCTCAGTGCTGTCAGCCCATTCCCGGCGACGATGTGTTTGGATTTGTAACTTCCGGCGAAGGCCTCAAGATCCACAGGGCCGATTGCCCCAATGCGGCGCAGTTGCTGGCCAACTACGGTCATAGGGTAGTGAAGACCAAATGGGCCAAGAACAAAGAGATCTCCTTCCTCACCGGTGTGCGTATCACCGGTCTCGATGATGTGGGTGTAATCCAAAAGATCACCAACATCATCTCAGGTGAACTAAGACTCAATATGCGTTCACTAAGCATAGACTCGAAAGATGGAATGTTTGAGGGAACCATAATGGTTTACGTTCACGACCGGGAAGAACTAAACGTCTTTTGTAACAGACTCGGCGCATTAGAGGGCATTAGTAAAATAGAACGTATCGACAACCCCGAGGGCTGATGTGATGTCCCCGAACCTCTGTTATTACATTGTTTACGCACGATAAGTTTACGGTGAATATTATTATATTCGCATGTTGAACAGTTTGTGTTAACCAGTTTGGCTTTATTATGATGAAACGCTTGCTATTATTTCCTGCTTTGTTCTTCGGGATGTCCGTTTTCGGTCAGGGCAATATAAATGTCCAGATGATCTATGTGAAGGGCGGGTATTTTTTCAGGGGAGCAGATGAACCAAAGTACTCAGGCGAGGAATTCGCCAATGAGAAACCGGTACATAGAGTGAACGTTTCAAGTTTCGCCATCAGCAAATACGAGATCACGCAGGGGCAATGGCGCACACTTATGGGGATACTCCCGGCATCATATATAGGGACAGACTATATAAATAAAGAATGCGACGACTGTCCGGTTGTAAAGGTGAACTATGACGAGGTGCAGGAGTTTATCCGCAGACTGAACGAAAAGTATCCCGGAAAAAACTATCGCCTTCCTACTGAGCTGGAATGGGAATACGCCGCCAGGGGAGGAAAGTACTCCGGCAACTACCGTTACGCAGGCAGCAACAAGCTGAGCACCGTGGGGTGGTACGGCAAGCCCAAAGGAGCCACTCATCCTGTGGGCGAGAAAGAACCAAATGAACTGGGTATCTACGACATGTCTGGGAATGTGATGGAATGGTGCTCAGATTGGTACGATGCCGAATATTACAAAACGACTCTCGATGCTGTTGACCCTAAAGGCCCGGCAAAAGGTGATAAGAAAGTAGCGCGCGGTGGTTCCTATTTCGATGATGATGTCGTTTGCCGCACCGTATACCGCAGCCGCTTCGCACCAAAGACCCGCCAATGGAATCTGGGGTTCAGACTTGCTACCGATAACTAAGAAAATTGTTCATAAATTCGAAAATGCCCCGCATACACGGGGCATTTTCTATTATGCGATTTTTTAGAAACTATGCGTTCTTAATTGCGGCAATTCCGGGAAGGACTTTACCTTCAAAGAATTCAAGCATCGCACCGCCACCGGTCGATACGTAACTAACTTTCTCAGCCAGGTTGAACTTATTCACCGCAGCAACGCTGTCACCGCCACCTACCAGCGAGAATGCGCCATTTGCAGTTGCGGCCGCAACGGACTCGGCAATCGCCTTGGTGCCGTGTTGGAACTTATCCATCTCAAAAACACCCATCGGACCATTCCAAAGGATAGTTTTCGAATCACAGATCACTTTGCTGAACTGGTCAATCGCCATCTGGCCTATGTCCAGCCCCATCCAACCATCAGGTATTTCTGTGCTCACGGCCGATGAAGTAGCAGCATCTGCAGCAAATTTATCAGCCAAAATACTGTCGCCGGGCAAATGGATGCAAACACCCTTATCTGCAGCCTTATTCAACAGGTCCAAAGCCATATCCAGACGGTCATCTTCGCAAAGCGAATTTCCGATCTTACCTCCCTGGGCTTTGAAGAATGTATAGGCCATACCACCACCAATGATAATATCGGTCGCTTTTTCCAGCAGATTCTCGATAATGAGGATCTTGTCCGACACTTTAGCTCCGCCGATGATGGCAACAAATGGTTTCTTCGCATTGTGCATCACTTCCTCAGCCGCTTTCACCTCACCCTCCATCAGCAGACCGAACATCTTCTTGCCCGCAGCGAAATTATCAGCTATTACCGCTGTAGATGCGTGTGCACGGTGCGCCGTACCAAATGCATCGTTCACATATACGTCACCCAGTTTTGCCAGTTTAGTGGCAAAATCAATATCACCCTTTTCTTCCTGCTTGTAATAGCGCAGGTTTTCAAGCAACAACACTTCACCCGGTTTCAACGCTGCAGCTTTTGTGGCCGCGTCTTCGCCGATGCAGTCTTCAGAGAACTGAACCGTTACACCCATCAGGGTAGAAAGGTGAGCAGCAACTGGCTTCAGCGAAAAATCTGCCAAAGTAAGGTGTGGTTTTTTCTCAATATCCTTCAGCGGGCGGCCCCAGTGACTCATCAGCACAACGCTTCCACCATCGGCAAGAACTTTTTTAATGGTAGGCAGCGCAGCACGGATACGGGTATCATCCGTTATCACACCATTCTTTATCGGCACGTTGAAGTCCACACGGATCAAAGCACGTTCGCCACTGAAATTATGACCAGAAAATGTTGACATATAATTAGGTTGATTTTATGTTATATATAATAGGGGAGCGACCCCGCTTTTCATTTCCCTTTAATTACTAAAGCCTCCGGTCGAAGGCTTTAGTGAATTTATGCAATATGTACCGGATCCATTGAACCCGGAGGCAATTAGAAATTATTTGCTGATGAGGCCTGCAAAGTACTTAACTGTGCGAACGAGCTGACTTACATAGCTCATTTCGTTGTCGTACCAGCTGATCGTCTTCACCATCTGAGTGTCACCAACGGTGATCACCTTGGTCTGAGTAGCGTCGAACAGTGATCCGAATGAAGTGCCGATGATGTCGCTGCTCACGATCTCGTCTTCGTTGTAACCGAAGCTTTCGTTCGCTGCTGCTTTCATTGCTGCATTCACTTCCTCAATAGAGGTCTTCTTACCCAATACAGTAACCAGTTCTGTAAGAGAGCCTGTAACTGTAGGTACACGCTGTGCGGAACCGTCCAGTTTGCCTTTCAATTCAGGCAATACAAGACCAATAGCTTTTGCAGCACCCGTAGAGTTTGGAACAATGTTTTCTGCAGCAGCACGAGCGCGGCGAAGGTCACCTTTAGCGTGTGGCGCATCCAGTGTGTTCTGGTCGTTAGTGTAAGCGTGAACAGTTGTCATCAGACCTGTAACGATCCCGAATGAATCGTTCAGGACTTTGGCCATTGGCGCCAGACAGTTTGTAGTACAAGAAGCACAGCTGATAACAGTTTCGCTGCCGTCCAGGATGCTATGGTTCACATTGAAAACAACAGTTTTCATGTCGCCGGTAGCCGGTGCAGATATTACTACACGCTTGGCGCCTGCTGTAATGTGACCTTCAGCTTTTTCTTTATCGGTGAAGAAGCCTGTACATTCCAGAACAACGTCAACCTCGTGAGTTCCCCAAGGGATCTGTGAAGGGTCTTTCTGAGCGTAGATCTTAATTTCTTTTCCATTTACCACGATCGAAGCATCGGTGTGGGTAACATTTTCATTGAAACGGCCCTGAGCGGTGTCGTACTTCAGCAGATGGGCGAGTACATTAGGCTTTGTAAGGTCATTGATCGCAACAACTTCAATTCCTTCCATATTGTGAATCTGACGGAAGGCTAAACGGCCGATGCGGCCAAAACCATTGATGGCAACTTTTACTTTACTCATGTTTGAAAATAAATTAAAGATCGTTTTTGTTAATTATGGCGCAAAGGTATGGAAAAATATCAGTAGGAAAATATGGCTCGAATCCGTCTGCACACGTTCTTAACATCTCATTCTGAAAGGTTTTTTCCCGGACCACAAACCGGGCAATGCACCGAGTAATTTCTCCCATATCCACGATTTTCATTTTTGGGGTGATTTGGGCATTTTTCATTGATTATCATTGGATGTGTGGGGGAGCAAGCGGGAGTTCACTTCCCGAAAAACTCCCAAAAATCTCCCACCTGCTGACATCCGGCAAGAAATAATAGATTGTCTTATCAACCCGACTGACAAATAGAATAAACATACCTTATGAGCATTTTATCGTCAGTTCGTGCAAATTCTCTACAATTTACAACCAGGATGGTAATGCGGCAAAAGTAAAATCTATGATAGTGCGTTTTCTGTAGCGTGATAGAAAGTGCTGGGGAAATGAGCAGGAAGATCGGAGATGCCAGCCATCGGTAAGACACTTCGGTAGGTGATACCAACAAAGATTCGGCGCGTGAGACGCACCTTCGCTGAAATAGCTTCGGCGGGTGAGACCGGGAGAGGGAGCTATTCAACACATCCCGTTAGATGATGCCAAAAATGCTCGTGTATTGACCCGAACCCGTGAAAAATGTGAATTCATTTACTTAACATAACGTAAATTATAGGACTAAGACAGTGAAAAAATCCGAATGGTTGGGTAATTGTTTGAAGCTAATAGTCAAATAGCAGTCGACTACATGTCCGTATAGTGCCTGGTTAAGAACATGGATAATTCCTTTGTACTTTCTTCAACAGTCTGGCGATACTGAGCGTATATCTTTTCGCAAAGATCCTGGTCGCCGTTACCTCTGAGATCTATAAGTAAAGTTGCCATAGCGTCCAGTCTGGCAATAGTCATAGATATTCCTGTGATGGTGATCTGAGATAATCTTTCCTGATCCATATTCTAGTGGTTTGTATCAAATATAAGAAACAAGGTAATTACGTGTGAATCTACCCTAATATCAAAATCAACCAACAATGGGAATAAAACATGAAATCTAAAATAACAAACAGAACTCGTAATAAATTGTTTATCAAGAATTTATCAAAAATATAAA
>JACSRV010000103.1 GCA_014879545.1 Chitinophagaceae bacterium
TATAAGAGACAGATTAATAACTTATTATATTTCTAATAAATTGACAAGTATTTAATTACACAAACAAGGGCTACCCGATCGGATAGCCCTTGACTTCTTCAGGATTCTCTTATGAATCAATCCGGCTTACGACCGTCCAGAAAAGTATTTATAGTATTTATACCCGCCTGGTCGTTGGTACCGGTTTTACCTACGGTATATCCGCTGTAAAAGGAGTCGGATGATGCAGGTGCATTTTCAATATTTACATTTTTGCGCATGTACGCAGGAACAGATTCGATCTCATCACTGTTGTCATTACCACCCCGAATATTCATACTCAGACTGCGCAAACGTGCCGCCCTGTCTTCAAACGCACGTTTTTGCTCTTCAAATCTTCTTTTCTCTTCAATCTCATCTTCCGACAGAACGCGTTCTCCTATTTTCATCACTACCGGCTCACGAACAGGTTCACGCACCGGCTCTTCAGCACGGGGCTGAACCGGCACATTGTAAACCGGCTCAAAGCGGGTTGTTTCTTCAACGAACACAACGGCGGGTGCAGGCTCTTCATTTACCTCCAACACAAAACTCTCACGCTCCTGAGGCTGCTCTTCAGCAATAGTCATAACAACAGGTGCCTGCTCGGGTTCCGGAGTATACACCGGTGCTTCGGGCGCCACATAAGCGGTTTCTACAACGGGAGAGAATGACACCTCCACAACGGGTGCCTCGGCTACAACCACTGTCTCCTCAACCAACACCGGTGCCAGACTTTCTGGTGTTTGTACCGGAGCAATGTACTCATCTACAGGAGAGGTGACGTTTGCGTTCACTTCATCTAATGAAACAACTACTTTCTCAGGCTCGCTGTTGCGGGCAGGCATATCAGTATTGATCTCGCGATAATTAAAACCTGTTGCGATAACGGTTACCGCGATCTTATCGCCCAGATTCGGATCGTGACCCATTCCGAGGATCACATCGCAATTGTCTCCGGCCTGCATCTGCACATAGGCCTGTATTGCTTCTGCTTCGTCCATTGTATGTTCGTGCTCCCCTGCAGCTGATGTGATGTTGAGAAGCAACCATTTGGCACCACGAATGTCGCTGTCGTTCAGCAATGGTGAGTTGAGTGCGTCCTCAACAGCCTGCAACGCACGGTTCTCTCCGCTTGCTGAGCTGCTTCCGAGTATCGCCACGCCGCCGTTCTTCATTACTGTACAAACGTCAGCAAAGTCCACGTTGATCTGACCTGTTGATGTGATCACATCCGTGATACATTTTGCTGCTGTTGCAAGTATGTCATCAGCCTTGGCAAATGCCTTTGTAAACGGCAGGTTGCCAAACTGCTGGCGCAACTTATCGTTTGAGATGATGAGGATGGTATCTACGTGATCGCGCATACGATCGATTCCCTCCTGCGCCTGCTTCATGCGCTTGCGGCCTTCGTAAGTGAAAGGAGTGGTAACGATACCCACAGTGAGTATACCAAGTTCACGGCAGATTTTTGCAACAACCGGTGCACCGCCAGTACCGGTACCACCGCCCATACCGGCAGTGATGAATGCCATACGTGTATTCACTTTCAGGATCTTAGAAACATCTTCCAGACTTTCTTCGCACGACTGTTTGCCGATCTCGGGGTTAGCACCTGCACCCAGCCCTTGGGTAAGATGCGGACCTAACTGGATCTTGTTGACCACAGGACTAAGTGCCAGCGCCTGAGAGTCGGTATTGCACACCACGAAGTCTACGCCTTCAATGCCAAGACTGTGCATGTAATTTACGGCATTGCTTCCGCCGCCGCCTACGCCTATCACCTTGATGATAGATGACTGATTCTTAGGGATTTCGAAATGTATCATATCTTTTCGTTTTGTGGGTTAGTGATTTTGTTGTGTTATTAGTTGTGAGTTAATGTATGTTTTTAGGATGTTTTATTTCAGTTCTTTGTCGTCAATATCTTCAAACAGGTCCATGAACTTGCCACGAAGACGATCAAACAGTTCCTTCATCGTGTCCTGACGTTTTTTGAACTTCTCCCATTTGTTGTTTGCGGCTACCTCGTCTGATATCTCCTGAACCGGCTCTTCAATTGTTTCAATCTCCTGCATCACAGGCTGATCAACAGATACACGCAGATAGTTGCCACCATTACCGTAAAACTCTGTGCGACCGCTTTCATAGTCGTAATAACCTCGGAGAATAAGTCCGATACAAGTTGAATACATCGGGCTCATCAAAGCATCGTTATAGCCCCCTGCCAGATGTTCGTTCGGGTAGCCTATGCGCGCCCCCATGCCTGTCACATACTCAGTGAGCTGAGTGATGTGCTTGAGGCGAGCTCCTCCACCAGTAAGAATGATACCTCCGTTTAACCTGTGCTCGAGGCCTATCTGACGGATATTGAACATCACATAGTCGAGTATCTCTTCCATGCGTGCCTGAATGATATTGGCAAGGTTCACCACTGACACCTCTTTTGCGGGAAGGCCACGAAGACCCGGGATAGTGATATACGAATTACGGTTAGCCTCACTTCCCAATGCGGTACCGAACTGAACCTTCATTTGCTCGGCCTGTGAACGCAACACACGCAGACCCGTAAGGATATCGTTTGTGATGTTCACACCTGCGTAAGGAATAACCGCGGTGTGCTTCAGTATACCATCGCAGAACACAGCCATGTCTGTTGTACCACCACCTATATCCACTATGGCTACACCGGCCTCCATATCCTCATCATTCATCACTGCTGCAGCGGAAGCAAGTGGCTGCAATATGAGATCACAGGTTTTCAGGTTAGACCTGTCAACACAACGCTTCATGTTGCGAATTGCAGTGCTATCACCGGTGATCACATGGAAGTTGGCACCGATCTTGACGCCACTCATCCCCACCGGATCGATGATATCAGGAATATTGTCCACAGTATAGTCCTGCGGAATGATATCTATGATCTGATCGCCGGTGGGCAGATATGTTTTATACTGGTCGCGCAGCAGTTGTTCAATATCATCTTTGCTGATCTCAGTATCTACATTGGCACGCACCCGGCTGCCCTGAGCCTGCATGCTTTTGATGTGCTTACCCGCAATCCCCACATATACCTCTGTAATGGTGAGATCAGGATTGTTCTCGAAACAGCGTTTAATAGCCAACTCTACCGAATGCACACACTGCTCGATATTAATGACCACACCATGGTTAACGCCTTCGGAATCGGCGCGGCCAAAGCCGAGTATCTCCAGCTTCCCGTACTCGTTCTTTCGACCGGCTATCGCAACCACCTTTGTGGTCCCGATGTCCAGCCCTACGATAATTGGTTGTTGTTTCTTACTCATACTGCATTTATATTTTTGTTCGGTTAGTATTTAATGCCCGGAAGGATAGAGATACTTGCCGGCCTTATTATCTTTTTTATTTTCTTTTTTATTTTCTTTTTTGTTCTCCTTCTTTACCTTGCTTTTGTCTTTCTTTTTTGTTGCTTCCTTTCCTTTATCACCCCTTTTACCTGCTTTAGACGCCGGCTTTTTCGGAGCAGTCTTCGAGTGCGGCTTTGCCGCCGGATGGGCTGAATTACCTTTCACCGACTTCTTTGCTGCGCTACTACTCTTCGCCGCCTTCTTCACATCTTTTTTCAATTCAGGGGCAACATGTTTCACCGCCTTCTTAGCATTCCTGTCAACTGCGTTTTGTTGAGTTGGTTTCCGCACATTCTTCACGGAAGAGCCCACTGCAGACGCACCTGCCTTCACCGGAGCTGATTGCTTTGCCGACTTCTTCTTTTCCAGCTCGCGATCTCTGGCAGCTTTTGCTGCAGCGACAGCCTCTTCATACTTCTTTTGCGCCCTTTCGGCTGCAGCCGCTTTTGCAGCAGCCACGGCAGCCTGATGGTTCACCTCAGCACGAACTGAATCTTCATGACGTTTCTGCGCTTCCGTTACTTCAATGCTGGTTATCCAGTTCATCTTGCTGATGGCCTTATCTACAGGTCCCTTGTAAGGAAGAGACGGGGAGGCGATCACCTGGTCCTGAAAACGCACATCCAATGTCTGATACTTATCCCAGCCAATTCGATTCAGCACGTTCTTATAGAATGCCATTACATTCGCGAACTTCTCTGAAAGACGACTCGTATCTCCCAGCAATATCTTCTGTTCCCCTATCACAGGTGTCAGTTCAAACATTCCTGCCGAATCGATAGCGATCTGTGAAACCTGCGCGCTCCAGAAACTATCGGTATTTATAAAACGTGCAAGCCGCACTATCTGCTTCTTCATTCCTATACCCGCACTGTCATTACCAAGTTGGGGTACATTTGTAACAACGTTTGTGTAGTAGGTATAGTCGTCAGACAATGGCATAGTATGTAACGTACTATCGATATAGTAACTCACGCCATCGGCTCTGAACAAACGGGCAACAGGTACGCGCCTTGTCACCTCTATATGCATTACCCTCTCAATATCAATATACACCTGCGCGTTCTGCACCCACGGATCAGTCTCAATAGCCCGCTCTATACCACGCACATCAAGCTTTGACACCGGAGTGTGCAGTATGTCTATATTTCTTTTATAGATAGCGAGATCCATTATCTTTTTCTGCTCCAGAGAGTGATACTTTCTGTCGTTACTGATACCGACCACCGGCAACTTACGCAATGGCTTTTCACCTTCCACTGTCGAAGCGCTTACCATGGCTATGACACACCCGGTTGCGCCCACTATCGTGAGCAGCAACTGGAGTATCTTCCGCACTGATATTTTACGCTTCTCTGCCACTTATTTGTTCTCCAATATTTGTTTAATCGGTCCTGTCAATTTATCAATATCGCCTGCACCCGCCGTAATGAACAGATCCAGTGGCGCAACTTTTACAAACTCAAGCAATCCTTCTTTCGACAAAATTGTATTTGCCGAATTGCACATTCTCGTAGTGATGGTCTCCGATGTCACCCCCTCCATAGGCAGTTCACGTGCCGGGTAGATATCGAGCAAGATCACCTCATCGGCCAGATCCAGACTGCGTGCAAAACCATCGGCCAGGTCACGTGTACGGCTGAACAGGTGCGGCTGAAACGCCACAACACACCTACGGCCGGGGAACAGCCTCTTGGCACTCTTTATCAATGCTGCAAGCTCTTCGGGATGGTGCGCATAGTCGTCAATGTAAACCACCTTCTCCGTGCGCACCAGATACTCGAACCTGCGCTTTATGCCTTTGAACTGCGCTAATGCCTCACGAACCCTGCCTCCATCAATTCCCAACATTTGCGTAACTGCAATGGCTGCAATTGAATTCTCTACATTGTGCATCCCTCCAATGTTCAGCACCATATTTTCCAACTTCCAGTCAGCAGCCACTACGTCAAAAATGTAGCCGCCGTTGTTCAGTCTTATGTTATCAGCATATATATCTGCAGCATCGTTCTGCAGGCTGTAGGTAACCGTTTTAGGACCCTTCAGTTCGGCAGACCGATGCAGACCATGCTTCACCAGCAATGTGCCGCCCGGCTTGATATTCCTGGCATATGAAATGAAAGCCTCCTCCATTTCAGCCGGCGTTCCGTATATATCCAGATGATCAGGATCGATAGACGTAAGCACTGCCAGATCCGGACTCAACTTCAGGAAACTGCGGTCATACTCATCTGCCTCTATCACTGCAGTATCATTGTCACTGCTCCAGTAGTTGCTTTCATAATTTACAGATATACCACCCAGAAAAGCATTACATCCATATCCGGTCTCACGCAGCAGGTAGGCAGTTGTGGTAGAGATCGTAGTCTTGCCATGTGTACCCGCCACAGTTATGGCATACATCGCCTCTGTGATCCATTTAAGCGCATCGCTACGTTTGTACACAGGATAATTATTGTCCCTGAACCAATTCAATTCTGAATGGTCTTTCGGTATAGCGGGTGTATAGATCACCAGTTCAGCATCCTTGCGCAGCAGTGCAACATCGTCAGTGTAGTGTATCTGCATACCCTCCGCAGCAAGGCGGCGTGTAAGGTCCGTCTCGGTGCGGTCATAGCCGCAAACAGTGGCGCCGCGGCCCATAAAGAACCTTGCGAGCGCACTCATACCGATGCCGCCGATACCCACAAAATAAACGTTCCTGATGTTCCTTACATCCATTTTCTACTTCTTTCTATCTGTTAGCTTTTGCTATTTCAATCACTTTTGCCGCAATTCGCTCGTCTGCATCCCTGATGGCAACTCTGCTCAAATTTGCAGTCATCTCCTGTTGCACGGAATTATTATTCATCAGCTCCTTCAACTTGCCCACCAATACGCTGTTCACCTCACTGTCTTTCACCATCCACGCCGCGTTATTGTTTACTAATGCCATGGCATTACTCTCCTGATGATTTTCGGCAGCATGCGGATAGGGAACAAATATCACCGGCTTGCCGGCTATGCACAGTTCCGCTATTGCCAGTGCTCCCGCCCTGGAGATGACTACATCAGTTGCTGCATAGGCGTAATCCATATCTGCAATGAAATCACGCACAACTACTTTATCACCAAACATAGCGGCTGCCGCGCAGGCTTGCTCGTAATAGGGCTTGCCTGTCTGCCACAACAACTGCACCTGCTCACTTACTATATTGGCAAGACCGGCCTCAACCGCCTCGTTCACGGAACGGGCACCAAGGCTACCTCCTATCACCAACACCGTCTTTCGCCCCTCCTTCAGCCCAAACTTTGCACGCCCCTCGGCCGACGAGCGGTTCATATCAGCGATTGCTTTCCGAACCGGATTACCCGTCAGCTGCAGCACTCCGGCCGGAAAGAAACGCTCCATGCCGGAGTAGGCTACACATATCGCCTTCGCATTCTTGCCCAGTATCTTGTTACTTTTTCCTGCCCACGAATTCTGCTCCTGTATCAAAGTAGGAATACCTGCAGCTTGCCCCGCATGCAGGATAGGGAAGCTGGCATAACCGCCAACGCCCACTATTGCCGTAGGTGCAAACTCCTTTATGATACTCCTTGCCTGCATTCTGCTTTTTAATAATTTTAGTGGTAGCGTTATGTTCTTCCACATATTGCTCCTATTGAACCCCGCTATGTCCAACCCTACTATTTCAAATCCCTCCCGCGGGACTTTCTCCATTTCCATCTTACCCTTGGCGCCTACAAACAACAGGCGAGTACCCGGCGCCAGACGCTGTAACGCGTGCCCTATGGCCACCGCAGGGAATATATGTCCCCCGGTACCACCACCTGCTATTATGACACGCATCTCACTCATTTATCTTACTCTGTCTATTTCGTTTTCTTACCCTTTAATGCAGCAACTGCCACCTCTTCCGAGGCCGCTTCGGCCTCAGCTTCGGCCGCCGCAACTGCCGCTAGCCTCGCCGCATTCTTCCGCTCACCTTCCATTTCATCCACATACTTACTCACGCTCAACACAATACCTATAGCTATACTGGTAAACCATATTGACGATCCACCCATGCTGATCATAGGCAACGTGAGACCAGTTACAGGCACCAGGTGCACATTCACTGCCATGTTCAACATAGCCTGAAACACAAGCGTCACACTGAGTCCCACTGCCAGAAACGCGCCGAATGCAAACGGACATCGTTTGAATATGAGTACACTTCGCCATAAGAACAGCAAGTACAACAGCACTACGAAGGTTCCCCCGAGCAACCCGTATTCCTCTATGATGATTGCGAAGATGAAATCAGAATAAGGATGTGGCAGGAAGTTCTTCTGCAGACTCTTGCCAGGTCCACGCCCGGTAAGGCCGCCATTCGCGATCGCGATCTTTGCCTGCTCTACCTGATAGACATCCTGGTGTTTGCTGTTCTTATCCTCTTCTTTAAAAAAGTCCTTCACCCTGCGCTCCCATGTAGCAGCACGACCCACACCTGTAAGTTTGGAGATCGTAAACACTACACTCAGGCACATAAAACCTGCTACTGCCAAAAACACGAGGTGCTTCAATTGAACTCTGCCGATAAAGAACATGATGGCGCAAGTGGCACCCAGCATCAACGCGGTAGACAAGTTCGCCGGTGCTATCAAGGCACAGGTAAGCAACATGGGTACCAACACAGGTATAAAACCCTTCCTGAAATCCTTGATCACGTCCTGCTTTATAGTAAGCATACGCGCCAAAAACATGAACAATGCCAACTTGGCAAGATCCGATGTCTGGAAAGTGAGATTAATTACCGGCAACTTTATCCAACGAGATCCCTCATTCAGACTGGTACCAAACATCAATGTATATATCAACAGCGGCAGCGATCCCAGGTACATATAAACCGACCATTTCGCAAACCTTGTATAATTGATTCGGTGCACATAATAAACAATAAGCAGACCGAGCCCTAATACCATTACCTGTTTAGCCAGATAGTATCCTGAGTTTTTCTCCATGCGATAAGCAAGAGAACCTGTGGAGCTATACACCGCAAGCAGGCTGATAAAGGAAAGCACAAGCACGACGCCCCAAATTACTTTGTCGCCCTTCGTTCTTGTCAGTATTTGCTTCATTCCGTCAGCCATGACTATTGTTTAACTGTGCCTTTCCCTGAATAATAATATTAAAGGCTCCTGACAGCTTCTTTAAATTGCTCTCCGCGATCTTCAAAATTGTTGAACCTGTCAAAGCTTGCACAAGCAGGTGCCAGCAACACTACATCACCGGCCTCAGCGCAAGAATAAGCAGCATGTACTGCCTCTGCAGCGCCTGCTGTTTCGATAATAGTATCCACCATCGAATCAAAGGCATCATAGATCGGCTGGTTGTTTACACCCAGACAGATAATCGCCTTCACCTTCTTCTTCACCAGATCCATTATCTCGCTGTAGTCGTTACCCTTGTCCTGACCACCCAGAATAAGGATGGTCGGCTTGTCCATGCTTTCCAACGCAAACCATACCGAGTTTACGTTGGTCGCCTTGCTGTCGTTGATGAAATCAACACCACGAACGGTTGCAACATATTCCAGCCTGTGCTCCAGTCCCTTGAACCTTGTGAACGTCTCTCGTAATTTCTCCTTCCTTATGCCTGCAATGCGGGCGGATATGCCGGCTGCCATACTGTTATATTGATTGTGTTTTCCTTTGATAGCCAGGTCGTGAATGGACATATCAAAGTAGTCACCACCATACAATATGCGCATATTGTCGTCGTTGATGAATCCTCCTTCTTGGCCTGTAACGTTATCGCTCATTGTGAAATAAATTGTAGTAGCGTGAATAGAATGGGTAGTAAAATATTGTTGTATTGCTTGGTCGTCTTTGTTTATTATGAAGTAGTCGTCTTTCGTCTGGTTGAGTGTGATTCGAAACTTTGAGGCAACGTAATTCTCAAACTTGTAGTCATACCGGTCCAGATGATCGGGGGTGATGTTGAGCAGTATCCCTATGTCTGGTCGGAACTGGTGTATATCGTCCAACTGGAAACTGCTGATCTCCATCACATACCATGCACAAGGGCGTTCTGCAATCTGACGAGCAAAGCTGTATCCAATGTTGCCAACGAGGGCCACATCATAGCCGGCATCTTTGAATAGGGTATAGGTGAGCATAGTTGTGGTGCTCTTACCATTGCTGCCCGTTATCGCCACTATCCTGCTATCGCCTTTGTATCGGTATCCGAATTCTATCTCGCTGCATACTTCTATGCCGGCTGCCCTCACCTTCTTCATGATGGCCGTCTTATCGCTGATTCCCGGGCTCTTCACGAGACAGTCCGCATTCAGTACCAGATCTTCAGTATGTGCAGCCTCTTCAAACGGTATAGCATGGGCTTCAAGCGTCTCTCTGAACTTTGGTTTGATCTTTCCACCATCGCTCACAAACACATCCCATCCCTGCTGCTTGCCAAGCAATGCAGCCCCTACACCGCTTTCAGCGGCGCCGAGTATGACAAGACGTTTTGAAATTGTGCTCATTTCTTTACTGCAGCTTTAATGTTACTATACTCATAATGGCAAGCATAATGCCCACTATCCAGAACCTCGTTACGATCTTCGCTTCGTGATAACCCTTCTTCTGATAATGATGGTGAAGGGGCGACATCAGGAAAATGCGTCGGCCTTCGCCATACTTTTTCTTCGTCCGCTTGAAATACCACACCTGTAATATCACCGATAGGTTCTCGACCAGAAAGACACCACAAATAATAGGTATCAACAATTCCTTCCTCACAATGATGGCAAGTGATGCAATGATACCTCCCAACGCCAGGCTACCGGTGTCGCCCATGAACACCTGAGCAGGATATGCGTTGTACCAAAGAAAACCAACGCAGGCACCCACAAACGCACCTATGAATATCGACAACTCGCCAAGGTTGGGTATGTCCATAATGCCCAGATAACCCGCAAACACATAGTTACCTGACACATATGCGAACACACCCAGACACACACCTATGATTGCCGATACCCCTGTTGCCAGGCCGTCTATCCCATCGGTAAGATTGGCACCGTTGGAAACGGCCGTGATAATGAAGATCACAAACAGTATGTATATAAGCGGAGTGGTCCACTCTACATTCTTCTCACCGAATATCCTCGCTATCTTTTCATACCTGAACTCGTGCGACTTCAAAAAAGGTATCGTAGTCGTGGCTGTGCGCACTTTAACATATGTGTGTTCGCGCCCCTTATCATCTTTACGCACATAACGTGCGTTATCCGCTTTCTCCGTAACACTATAAACACCTTCCTGGCCACGGGTCACCTCACGGCTGATCACCACATTGTCGTTATAATACATGGTAACACCCACAATAATACCAAGCCCTATCTGCCCCATTATCTTAAAGCGGCCGGCCAGCCCTTCCTTGTTCTTCTTGAACACCTTGATGTAATCATCCAGAAATCCTACTATCCCCAACCACACGGTTGAAACGATCATAAGCAGAATATACACGTTCAGCACTCGCGCGAAAAGCAACGTAGGGATGAGAATAGACGCAAGAATAATGATACCACCCATTGTAGGCGTACCCTTCTTTTGTTGCTCACCGGCAAGACCCAGGTCGCGCACGGTCTCACCTATCTGCTTACGACGCAGAAAATCTATCAGTCGCTTGCCGAACACCATAGATATCGTGAGCGACAGGATGATTGCCATTGCAGCCCTGAATGTGATGTAATTGAACACACCCGCCCCCGAAAGGTGGAACGTATCGCGCAGGTATGTAAACAAATAGTACAGCATGCTGCCTGTTATTTATTGAGTGTTTCGAATATTTCTGTTAAAACCTCTTTGTCGTCAAAATGGTGCTTCACACCTTTTATCTCCTGATAATTCTCATGCCCCTTTCCTGCCACCAGTATCACGTCGCCCGGCTGTGCAAGTGAACATGCCACTTTTATCGCCTCGCGCCTGTCGGTTATCCGCAACGATTTGCGCTTTTGCACACCGGTCAGTCCGGCTTCCATATCGTTCAGTATCGCTTCAGGGTCTTCGCTTCGCGGATTGTCTGATGTAAGTACGGCCTTGTCACTGTGCTCACATGCTACTTGTGCCATTACAGGACGTTTTGTAGTATCTCTGTCTCCGCCGCATCCAACTACCGTGATCAACTGCTGACCATTTGTCCGCAACTGGTTGATGGTTGCCAGTACATTGATCAGCGCGTCAGGCGTATGTGCGTAGTCCACTATTCCGAGGATCTTGTCATTAGTAGAAACCAATGTCTCAAAACGACCCGGCGCGCCGTGCAGTCCGCTCAGTACTGCCAAAATCTGCACCGGATTTTCGCCCAGCAACTTCGCTGCACCATATACCGCAAGGAGATTGTACGCATTGAATGTGCCGATCATCCTGAAATGAGCCTCATGTCCATCTACTGTCATCACCAGCCCCGACAGATTGTTCTCGAGCACCTTTCCCTTCACATCGGCCGGTGCCCTCAAACTGTAAGTAAATCTGCGTGCGTCGGTGTTCTGCAGCATCACCATTCCTCGCTTATCATCAATGTTCGTGAGCGCGAATGCACCTTCGGGCAATCCGTCAAAGAACATCTTCTTCACTCTGATATACTCATCAAACGTTTTGTGATAATCAAGGTGGTCATGTGTGATATTAGTAAAAAGTCCACCTGCAAAATCAATACCTGCTATCCTATGTTGATGTACCGCATGCGAACTCACCTCCATAAAGGCATAAGTACATCCTGCATCTGCCATACGCCTCAGCAACGCATGCACCGAAACCGGATCAGGCGTGGTATGCGTTGAAGCGACCACCTCGGTGTGTATATGATTCTTCACCGTAGATAACAGTCCGCACTTATGGCCCATAGCCTCAAACAACTGATACAGCAATGTCGCAGTGGTGGTCTTACCATTGGTTCCTGTTACTCCTACCACTTTCATCTGGCGCGATGGCTGACCATAAAAGATATCCGCCATCAACCCTGTTGCGGCAGCACTGTCTCTAACAAGCACATACGCCACTCCCTCCACCCTTACTTCCGGCATACGCTGGCATACTACTGCGGCAGCACCCAGACTTATTGCCTTGTCAATGAAGTTGTGACCATCTACTGTGGTACCTGCTACTGCTACAAAAACGCTACCTTGCTGCACGGCCCTGGAGTCGATGCAGATACCGGAGACGGCAACAGAGGTATCTCCGTGCACCGCTACAGCCTGTATGGGTATCAATATGTCGCGCAGTAATATCATTAACTCAATTGAAGTATTATATCTTGTCCTTTTATTAACCTTGTTCCTGTTGGCACCGACTGTGCCTGCACCCTTCCTTTACCCACAACACGCACACGCAATCCGTAATTCTCCAGCATGTATACGGCATCCTTCAGCTTCATTCCGGTCACATCAGGCATCACGCCTCTGTACACATGCCTTGGCACCACCTCGCTACGCCTGTTAGAATCGGTCACCAGTTGCATCATCGTGTTCCGGTAGTCAGCTACCACCGGCATTTTTTTGCTCAGTCTGCCCAGCAACACATCGTACGTCGCGGCAGTTGCCGCTTTGGCAGGTATAACTGACGAACCGGTTAACGCCATGCTGTCCAACGGTGCCGACCATGCGCCCATGTTCTGTGAGAATATCTTGTCAGCAACCATCCTGAATACAGGAGCTGCAATGGTACCCCCATAATAGGCCGCGGAATGCGCCTTTGTGCGTATCACTACACATATAGTGTACTTAGGGTTTTCAAAAGGCATGTAGCCCACATATGAACCCTGATATACACCGTCCGTATACCTTATTCCTTTGTCTGCCACCTGCGCAGTACCTGTCTTACCTGCCATTGTATAGTATGGCGACTCAATTCCCTTCCCTGTGCCATCTGTCACAACCGCACGTGTACACTTGCGAAGCTGCTCGATAGCCGCACTATCACAAATTGTCGTCAGCACCTCAGGCTCAAAAGTCTGCACATCGCGGCCATACTCCCTGATAGCACTCACTAGGTACGGACGCATCATTTTGCCGTAGTTGGCCACCGCATTATACATCATGCAGGTATGCAACGGGGTTATCATTACACCATATCCGGTAGCCATCCACGGCAATGTTGTTCCGCTCCATAGCGTACTCTTCGGGTCTGTGATAAAAGACCTGCGCTCGCCCAGCAGGTCGATACCTGTTGGCTTGTCAAGGCGCAGTTTCCTCAAATGTTCCACAAACTTCGATGGGTTATCACGGTAATGTATTTCTGCCAGCTTCGCCATACCCACGTTGCTCGATATCGCGTACGCCTTCCAGATCGGCATCTCGCCCAGGCGCGCATCAGGGTGCGAATCCTGCATCACGCGGTTGCCAAACTGCCTGCGTCCACCCTGAATGTCTACCGTCTGATCTACATTGATCTTCTTGTCGGACAATAATGAAATCAGGGTAGCCAACTTGAAGGTCGACCCCGGCTCTGTTGGTATGGTCGCATAGTTGAAATCTTCATCGTAGCTACCGTCCTTCTGCCGGCCCAGGTTCACGAGAGTCCTTATTTTCCCGGTTGCCACTTCCATCACTATACACGTGCCGTACTGGCATTCATACTCCTGCAGCTTGCTTAGCAACGCGTGATACGCAACGTTCTGCACGTTCATGTCCAGAGTAGTGATCACGTCCTTGCCATTCTGCGGATCTACTTCGCTACCCTCCACCGGCACCCATACACTACCTGTAGCCTTCTGCACTACCCTGCGTCCGTTCTCGCCCTTAAGTTGCTTATTGTACTTCGCTTCCAGTCCGGTTATGTTACTATCTCTGAAAACACCTATAGTCCTGCGTGCCAGTTTTTCATAAGGCAGCTTGCGCTTTTCACGGGGTTCAGCAATAAAACCTCCGTAGGCCTTGCCCTTGTTGAATATCGGGAAGCTACGGAGTGCCTCATACTCATAGTACTTCAGCTTGCGCGACAGCAGATAATATTTGTTCCTGTTGTCGTAAGCATTTACGAATTCTTCTTTAAACTGTTCAGCTGTCTTTCCGCTTGCTGGGAACAGAGCCGCCAGACATGTACACAACGTATCTATCTTCTGCTCAAACAGCGTTGAGTCTATCACAGAGAAATCAATGTGCACATCAAACTCCGGAATAGATGAACTTAATAATATCCCGTCCTCATTCAGAATGTTGCCGCGCTCAGCTATCAGCGTATCAAAACGGGTGTGCATCTCGCGGGCCATCGACCTCAGGCGCGGGCCTTCCTTAGCCTGTATCAGAAAGGCCTTCACAACAACAGCACAGCCGAACAGGAATATACACGTAAACGTGATATATACCCTGAAACGGATATCGCTCTTTATGTTATCGGTAGCACTCATTACTTACTTTCCCTTTATCTTATAAGCCGGCAGTAAAGACGGTTTCAATCCTACTTTCTCAGCGTTGGTCATCACCTGTGTCTCAGTCTTCACATACATCAGCTGCGATTTCACATCCATGTACTTCCAACGCAGTTCCTTCAGCTCCCGGTTACGGGCGTTCAGCTCGCGCTGCATATCTATCGCCCGCTGACTGTTGCTTATGTACAATACACACAGCAATACCAGGAATGCCAGAAAAGGAATATTATTTACGATTGCCTTATAAGATACTTTCTCCACCAGCGACTTCCAGTCACTCCGCACACGTTGCGCAGGCGTAAGCCCCTCCTGCGTTATTTCTTTTTCCTCGCTGCTCATGCTCGCTATATTATCAGTCCCCGAAGGGCATTTTTATTCAACTTTTCTTTACAACTTCTCTCCTACCCTCAACCTTGCACTCCGCGATCTCGGGTTTGCTCGTTGCTCTGCATCACTTGACTCTATCGGCTTCGCGTTCACCGGCTTCATCACGGGTGGTGCCACTTCCTCATAAGCGCCCGGTTCATCCCAGCGGCCCCGCTTAATAAAGTGCTTCACTATCCTGTCTTCCAGCGAGTGAAACGAGATGATACTCAGGCGCCCTCCCGGCTTCAGACTCTGCGCTGCCTGCAACAGCAACTCCTTCAGCACACCCAACTCATCGTTCACTTCTATCCTCAGCGCCTGAAACACCTGCGCCAGGTACTTATTTGGATTCCCCTTCATCACCGGCGCCAGCATTGCTTTCAGCGATGCTATTGTCTGCACCTTTTGCACACTTCTCGCCGACACTATATGCTTTGCCAGCTGCCTCGAATTGCGCACCTCTCCATATTGCTCAAACAACTGGTGCAGCTGCGGCTCCGAATAGGTATTCACAATGTGCGCTGCTGTTAGCTCACCGCGCTTATCCATCCTCATATCCAACGGACCGTCAAACCTTATTGAAAAGCCTCGCTCTGCCGTGTCAAACTGAAAAGAACTTACGCCCAGATCCGCCAATATCCCATCCACCTCATTATGTCCGTGCAATCGCAAAAAACGACGCAGATACTTAAAATTTTCTGTTACCGGTATCAACCTTTCATCATCCGGCTTGTTCACCCAAGCATCAGCGTCCTGGTCAAATGCTATCAGTTTCCCTTCAGGCCCCAGCTGTTCCAATATCAGCCTGCTATGTCCTCCCCCTCCGAATGTCGCATCCACATAAACACCATCTTTCTTTATCGCCAACCCCTCCACTGCTTCATGCAGCAACACTGTGGTATGATAGAATTTTTGCTCTTCCATACTACATGCCGTCAAAAGGGTTACCCAGATCTGCAGCTACACTGTTGGCAAGGTCACCGAAGTTTTCAGAATTATGTCGCAGATACGCATAATAGCTATCTTTGTCCCACAACTCCATTTTATTGCCCTGCGCGGTCAACACAGCTTCCTTCGTTATCCCGGCATACTCCAGTAGTGGCTTGGGCACCAGCATCCTTCCGGCGCTGTCCAGTTCCACTATTGTTGCTCCGTTCAGAAACAAACGTTTGAACCTGCGCACATCTTCCTTGAAGTCATTCAACTTGCTCACTTTGTCGTGGATCACATTCCACACATCCATCGTGTACACATTGATACATTTCTCAAATCCACGATTGATCACAAATTTCTCACGCAGACCCTCGGGGATCTGCTTCTCCAGGCGCGCAGGCAGCATCAAACGCCCCTTGGCGTCTACTGCTACTTCACTTTCTCCGAGAAAATTGGTCATGAGTGTGTTTGATGGATGATTACTAACACAAAGAAACACCATTTACCACATTTTACCACTTTTGTAGCACTACATATTTATCCACAATATGATATAAAATCCTGTGAATAACCTGTGACTTTATGTGGATATCTGTGCATAACCTCAGCACGGCGCATTGCATAAAAATTTTCAATACTTTATCGTCCTCAGTTGGCTCAAACCAAAGCAAATACCTGAGGTCGAAACATTATTCTGTTCATATAATGTTACCCGAGAAAATTTGCCTCAAAATTGTACTTTTACGCCATGTTAGCCACACTCGAACAGGCCGTGAAATTGGGCCTTCGCGAAGACGAATTCGAAAAGATCAAACAGATACTGGGACGTACACCCAATTTTACTGAAACAGCAATGTACTCCGTAATGTGGAGCGAACACTGCAGCTACAAAAACTCCATCAAGTGGCTGAAAACACTGCCGCGCGATGGCGCTAAACTACTCGTAAAAGCAGGTGAAGAAAACGCCGGCCTTGTGGATATTGGCGATGGTTGGGGTTGCGTATTCAAAATAGAAAGCCATAACCACCCGTCTGCTATCGAACCATTTCAGGGCGCAGCAACCGGTGTTGGTGGCATCCACCGCGACATTTTCACCATGGGAGCCCGCCCGATAGCGTCACTCAACTCACTTCGCTTCGGCAAGGTCGATAACCCCAAAACACGCTGGCTCATCAAGGGCGTAGTGAAGGGTATCGGACACTACGGCAATTGCTTCGGCGTGCCAACTGTGGCGGGAGAAGTGTACTACGAAAGTTGCTACCAGACCAATCCTCTGGTAAATGCCATGAGCGTTGGCGTTGTCCGCGTTGGACAGACAGTGTCTGCCACATCCCACGGCGAGGGAAATCCCGTATATATCGTTGGTGCATCTACCGGCAAGGATGGTATCGGCGGAGCTTCATTTGCATCTGCAGATATCACTGAGAACAGTGCTGAATCACTGCCTGCTGTACAGGTAGGAGACCCGTTTGAAGAAAAGAAACTGCTCGAGGCATGCCTCGAAATGATACCTACAGGTGCCCTCATAGGCATGCAGGACATGGGTGCAGCGGGTATCACCTGCAGCACCAGCGAAATGAGTGCGAAAGGTGAACATGGTATGGTCATTCACCTGGACAAGGTACCAACGCGTCAGGCCAACATGAAGCCTTGGGAAATGCTGCTGAGCGAGAGCCAGGAGCGTATGCTGATAGTAGTAAAGAAAGGCCGCGAAGCTGAAGTTCAGAAGATATTCGACAAATGGGACATCCACTGTGTTCAGATTGGCGAAGTGACCAAAGATACCAACCTGAAATACTACATGAACGGCGAACTCGTTGCTGACGTTCCTGCCGAAAGCCTTGTACTGGGCGGTGGTGCACCGGTTTACGAAAGAGAATACAGTGAGCCCAAGTACTTCCAGGAGATCAACAATTTCAATCCTGATTCCGTTGCTGTCCCTGCCGATCTGCGCGACACGGCATACCAGCTGATCCAACTCCCCAACATCGCTTCCAAGCGTTGGATCTATGAGCAGTACGATAGCATGGTGGGCACTGGCAACACACAAACAAACGAACCGAGCGACGCGTCTGTTATCCGCGTTCATGGCTCAGATAAAGGACTTGCTGTAACGACAGATTGTAACAGTCGTTATGTTTTTGCCGACCCATATAAAGGTGGCATGATCGCGGTGTGCGAAGCAGCCCGCAACATTGTGTGCAGTGGCGCTCAGCCGGTTGCTATCACCAACTGTCTCAACTTCGGCAACCCATACAATCCTGAGGTTTATTATCAGTTCGTTTATGCCATCAAGGGCATGGGCGATGCGTGTCGCAAGCTCGATACACCTGTTACCGGCGGTAACGTCAGCTTCTACAACCAGAGCGAAGATGGTCCGGTATATCCAACCCCGACTATTGGTATGGTTGGCGTTATGGACTCTTTGTCTCAAAAAATGTCCCTCGGCTTCAAACACGCAGGCGACACAATCTATCTGTTGGGTGTGCAGACCAATGATATCAACTGTTCAGAATACCTGCACCACATCGTGGGTGTTACGCACAGCCCTGCTCCGCATTTCGAACTCGAAGAGGAATATACCCTGCAGCAGACAGTTTCACGCGTTATCAGCGAAAAACTCATCCGCTCCGCACACGACATTTCTGAAGGTGGTCTGTTCGCTTGTTTGCTGGAAAGCAGCATGGCAGGCGGGCTTGGATTTACAATAAATACACCTGCTGGCATCCGAAAAGACGCAGCGCTCTTCGGCGAAGGACAGAGCCGTGTTGTTGTCACTGTTAACCCCGACCTGCACGCACTGTTCGAAGCAGAACTGAAAGGCCTTCCATTCATCAAGATCGGACATGTAAATGCAGGAAAAGAATTGATGGTTGACGGTGAGAATTGGGGCTAC
Organism: Chitinophagaceae bacterium; assembly: GCA_014879545.1. GTDB lineage: Bacteria > Bacteroidota > Bacteroidia > Chitinophagales > Chitinophagaceae > Nemorincola. The sequence continues at coordinate 18,998 of JACSRV010000103.1, forward strand.
ATCGCCGACTGGCAAAACGCATACGATACGTCACTCGAACGTATGCTGGCTGGTCAGTAAAACAGTATTTAATTTCGGTGCTGCTATACCGTAGCACTACCACATGTGTCTGCAGCATTGTGCATCAGTTGACTGGTATTCCCCTCTGAGGATAACCACTCATGAAGATCACAATGCTGCATTCCGTATGTGTGCACTGAACCCGACACCACGGCAACACTATATCGTGTGCCCGAGTAGTCGAGAGTCAGTGCCTGGCGCGCGTCTTCAAGCATCAGATACAGCATGAAGAACCGACTGCGGTCAGACGTTTCAAAAGGAACAACGATCACTGAATCTATTGTGTTTCCGGCACTGTCATAGGGTTTCCCTATCAGGTGCTGATGTTGATCACAAGCTAATTTGGCCTCGGTGTAAGTATATGGTGGGTGTTTCATGGAACAAATTATTGGGTTGAATTTATTACCTATATATGAATATAGAAAAAAAGAACAACAAAATAACGCTTGATTAACTTTTAGCGTTCTTTCGCCTCAGATAATCGTAACGATAACCCGGCGGCAATGGATATCCCAGCTCCTCCATTATGTTTTCGAGGTCTTTCTCCTCATCCGGCTGATACTTCCTGTCCAGATTCATACCGTTCAACCGGGCCCACGCCTGCCACTTCACAGCTGTAAGCGGATTCTTAAACTCTTGCAGGATATTATACAGATTCACTTCCGTCTGTCTGGCGATCAACTTCACCAACAATGTACCCTGAGTTACGTTCAGTTGTTTCACCTTCTCTTCAAAACTGGAGCGCATTTCCTCCTCCCGGCTGTGTACAAACTGCTTTCGCTCTTTCCGCGATACACCGTCCTCGTTTACCTTGGCATTGATCTCTTTAAACACCTTGGTCGCAGCGTCCAGATACGGCAATATTGTCGTCACATAAAACTTCATCTGATTATAACGGTAACGGTCTGTATCGTTCAGAAACTGTGCGGTCACCTTAACCTCAGGCAACATGTAAATGGTATCCACCTGCAACCCAACATTTCCCTGCCCGAACGATCGTATCGAAAGCAGCATGGCAATAATGATCAAAGCTCTTTTCATATTATCTCTAACAGTGCAATATGCGTACCAAAATTAGTAGGTATAGGCCATCCCGCAATTGTGAAAAAAAATTAACACTCCGAATTGTTTGAATTTCAGAAAAAGTTCTACTTTTGTGGTGGGTATATTTTTCATAAGGTGTAAGTGAGGCCTCAGCGCATGCTGGGGCTTTGCTTTTTTTAGTCGGTGCCGCAAATTTGGTCAAAACCCTCGCCTACCCTACCTTCCTGCAAACCTCTGTGCCATTATTTTGTGATTTTTACTGAAACAATAGTACTTTAGCACCGTACACAGCATTATTTATTGATGAACTACGAAATAAAACAGTCGGGCAAGTTCAAGTATGTAGAAGAAGGGACCGGGGAGCCTCTTGTATTGCTACACGGGTTGTTTGGCGCGTTGAGTAACTTCAAAGACCTTGTTGATCATTTCAAATCCACACACAGGGTCATTATTCCGTTGCTGCCATTGTACGATCTGACAGTACTGGACACTACGGTCTCCGGGCTTGCAAAATTTGTGCAGAAATTCTTCGAAAATCAAAAGCTCCAGAATGTACACCTGCTCGGCAACTCATTGGGTGGCCATGTCGGACTTGTATTTGTTCTGAAAAATCCGGGCTTGGTAAAGACCATTACACTTACAGGCAGCTCCGGCCTCTTCGAGAACGGAATGGGCGAAACATATCCGAAACGCGGCGACTATAATTACGTACAAAAGAAAACCGAACTTACCTTCTACGATCCCAAAATTGCAAACAAAGAATTGGTGGATGAGGTGTTTGGCATCATCAATAATCGACTGAAGGCCATTAAGATCATCGCCCTTGCGCGTTCTGCTATACGCCACAATCTGGGCGACGAATTGCAGCAGATCAAACAACCTGTTTGCCTGATCTGGGGAAAAAATGATACCATCACTCCACCAATGGTGGCGGAGGAGTTTCATAAACTCTTACCCAACTCAGAGTTGCATTGGATCGACAAATGCGGACATGCCCCGATGATGGAGGTACCCGGAGAATTCAATGTCATTCTAAGCAGCTTCCTCAGCAAGCATGTAGGATAGGTGTTTGTCAGCAAACTGCAAGATTTATCGTTAACTTGGTGTTTTCAACGATTTCGGCGCGGCTATTGCTGTTACAGTAACATAGACTGATTACTATGACTATAGAAAAACTCATCGTTCATTCACTGCCGGTGCTCTCTCCGGATGACACTATTGGCAGGGCACTCGAGATCCTTGAAGATAATCAGGTCAAGGCACTTCCTGTTGTTGTAGATGAAGACTACAAGGGACTTGTCACTGAGGATCACTTGCTGGAATTGGACGACGACAACACAAAATTGGCTGACACCCATCTCCTGCAATACAAACCCGCCGTAACTTCTTTCTCTCATCCGTTCGAGGCCATCTCGGCTATGCACCAGGCTCGCCTTTCGGTGCTCCCTGTGCTCGACGGAGAACAGAAATACCTTGGATGCATCGATCGCGACAGCCTGTTGGCCTATGTAGCAGAGAACAGTGGGGTCAGTAACCCCGGCGGCATACTGGTGCTGGAGATTCCTCCACGCAACTATTCAATGTACGAGATCGCGCGCATCTGCGAGAATGAAGATGTAATCATACTCGCTATGCATTCCCGCACTAATGAGGCCGGACTGCTGGAGATAACCATGAAACTGAACAGGACCGTACTCGATGCTGTGGTAGCGTCTTTCGAGAGGCATAACTACCATGCCATTGAAGTGTACGGTAGAGAAACCAATAAAGAAGATATTCTCGGCAAATACAACCTGTTGATGAATTATATCAATATGTAGTCATGATAGCAATCGACAACGTACTCCTTAGCGACGAGATCATCGAAGAACAATTTGTTTGCGACCTGAACAAGTGCAAGGGAGGTTGTTGTGTGGACGGCGACTGCGGAGCACCCCTCAGCAAAGATGAAACCAAGATCCTCAAAAACATCTACCCCATTGTAAAACCCTATCTGGTGCCTGAATACGTCGCCGAGATCGAGCGCCAGGGTACACACACCACCGACAGCGAATATGGCTATGTAACACCCACTGTGAACGGCGGAATATGTGTATATGGTTATACCGATGAAGCCGGCATCGTGAAATGTGCCATTGAAAAAGCCTGGAAGGAAGGCAAGGTAGACTTCCGCAAACCCATATCATGCCATTTATACCCTATTCGCATAATCTCGCATCCTGGTTATGAGGCTGTCAATTATGAGCCCCGTGAAACCCTTTGCAAGCCTGCATGTAAGCTGGGCAGTAAACTTAAGGTTCCCGTTTACAAATTCCTGGAAGAGGCGATAACACGCAAGTACGGGCCGGAATTCTACGGAGCGCTGGATGCGATAGCTCAAAAATACTTCGACAAGAAAAAGGATTAAAACACACCGCTACCTCACAAAAAGGTAATAAGGATACTTTCCGGTGGGCATATCGTGCTCAAACGGCCCTTCATACAGCAGTTTGCCATTAAAGTCATAGCACCGACCCAGTCCGTGCTTCTCACCATGTACCCACTGTCCTGAATACTTATAGCATCCAAGGCAATTCTTTATAGTTCCGTTCACGCCGCGCGTGTATGTACCATAGCCATGCCTCAGGTCGTTCTCAAACTCTCCCACATAGTTGTCTCCGTTGCGCCAGTAAAATGTTCCACAGCCATTCTTACTATCCTTCACCCATTGACCCACATACATGTCTCCGTTCGACCACAGGTAGGTCCCTTCTTCGCCCCAGCGCATATTGTTCTCAAAATCGCCGTCATAGCGCTCACCCGACAGCCAGTAATAAGTTCCCTTGCCATGACGATTGCCGTTCTTGTATTCGCCTTCATACCGCTCGCCCGACCTCCACACCATTATGCCCTTACCATTCAGATCATTTGCGGCAAATTCACCGGTGTACACATCGCCTCCATCCCATCTGAAAACACCTGTTCCGCTTTGCACACCCTCCTTCCATTCTCCTTCATACTGATCGTTAGATGGGTAATACATAATTCCCTTGCCCGACGCCAGTCCATCTTTGAATTCACCAACATATCGCTCACATGTACCCCAGATGAACTCTCCCTTGCCATTGAACTTGTTGCGCTCAAACCTGCCGATGTAGGTGTCTCCGTTTTTCCTTGTCAATGCACCGTCACCATGGTACATGCCACTCCTCCATTCACCCACATAACGGTCACCATTCCTGAAGATCACCATCCCCTTTCCGTTCAGCGCATCGTTCATAAAAGAACCACTGTATCTATCGCCTTTACTGCTTACCAGCACTGCATATCCCAGCAAAGTGTCATTGCGCCATGTACCCTCCAGCTTGTCACCGTTTATGAGGTATTTCACGCCCTTTCCATTCATCTTTCCGTTGGCAAACGGCCCAACATACTTATCGCCGTTTGCCCAGAAAAAAGTGCCCTTACCCGATAGTTTTCCATTCTCAAAAACACCCTCATACCTGTTGCCATTCCGCCATTTAAAAGTGCCGTCACCCTGCAGTACACCGTTCACCCAATTGCCCGAATAACTATCCCCGTTCGACATAAAGAATGTCCCCGATCCGTGCATACGGTCGTTCTTCCAGTTACCCATGTACTTGCTACCCTCCACATACACAAACACTCCGAATCCATGCATTTCCCCGGCGGCCCAGTCGCCCACATACTTCTCTCCATCGGCATAGGTCATAGTGCCTTGTCCGTGCCGTTGTCCGTTCACAATGCCCCCTACATAAACATTGCCGCTATCATACGTTTGAGTGACACTTTTTCCGTCTGCAATGGCAAAGTTCCCTTTATTATCCGCCAGCAACTTTGCAGCAGCTTTCCTATCATACTTCACTGCCCAGAACAAAGGTGTTGTATTGTTCAACGAATTATGCCAGATCCCATTTACAGGTACCCCGCGTTTAAGGCACGCCTCGGCCAATTCCAGATCGCCTGCCAGTGCCGCCGCATGCAATACAGTCCATCCATCAGCTGCAGTGGTTGTAATGTTTGCTCCGAACAAAAGTGCCTGCTTGATCCTGGTAATATCTCCGGAGCGGTTCTTCGCAAGCTCTCCTGCCAATTGTACCTCGGCATCCTTTTTAGACAGTATCACCGCCGGCTTGCCTTTGCCCGACAACGATGGCTTACCATTATTGATCACCACCTGGCGGGTCATCAATCCCGATTGTGCAAATGTGTACTGCGCACTAATACAAAATGATAAGACAAAGAAAAACGAGAGAAAACGGAAATATGATGCAAAACCATGCCCACCCGCAAAGCGGCACACGATACGAGCCCCCTTTGGAAATGAGGGGAAACTGAGTTGCATATTCAATGGGTTGTGAAACTACATGCAAGATATAATAATGTATTGAATAATGATCACTATATTTCCTAATCATTTGTTATTGAAAGAAAACGCCGATGTCAGTAAATTTGACAAAAACGACGCCTAATCTGTATCTTTAGTACACAAAACAGGGTAAAAACGTGCTTTACGCGGTAGTGGATATTGAGACAACGGGGAGTTATGCCGCCGCAAACGGCATAACTGAGATCGCCATTGTCATCCACGACGGCAACAAGGTGCTCCACTTCTACGAGAGCCTTGTCAACCCGCAAGTGCCGATCCCCTACTTTATCCAACGGCTCACCGGCATAGACGATGGCATGGTACAGAATGCACCTGTCTTCAGCGAAATAGCAGCACAGGTTTATGAGCTGCTGCAGGACAAGATTTTTGTGGCCCACAACGTGAACTTCGACTATTCCTTTGTAAAGCACCACTTGCAGGCAGCCGGTTACGACCTTGACACCAAGAAGCTGTGCACTGTGCGTCTGTCGCGCAAGGTGATACCCGGCCTCAATGGTTATAGTCTGGGCAAGCTCACACAACAGCTCAACATCAATCATGCCAATCATCACCGTGCCGGTGGCGACGCCCTGGCCACTGCCGATCTGTTGGCCATGATCACTGCCCGCGACAAGGGTGGCGCTATTGCCTCCATGCTCAAAGGCCGTAACTGCGAGCAATACCTGCCGCCGCACCTACCCGTTGCCGAGTTGGAAAAACTACCCTCATCGGCAGGGGTTTACTACTTCTATAATGCGGCCGGCAAGGCAATTTATATCGGCAAGGCACTCAACATCCGTAAGCGGGTAAAAAGCCATTTCTCCAACAACAAACCCAATAAACAAAAGCAGGATTTCCTGCGAGAGACCTATCGCATCTCCTACAAAGAATGTGCCACCGAACTGATGGCACACATATTGGAGAGTGCCGAGATACGCAAACTGTGGCCCATACACAATCGTAGTCAGCGTGGCTACCTCGCCCGGTTTGGGTTGTTCGCTTACGAAGACATGCAGGGATTTATGAGGTTTGCGGTAGAGAAGATCCGCAGAACCGTTAAGCCTATCTATACCTTCAATACCATAACAGAGGGGCACTTTATGCTGCGCGAGCTGATTGAACAGTTCGGGTTATGTACCAGGCTTTGCAACATCACTACCCACCCCGAATGTGGCTGCGGGAACGACCATATAGACGCTACTGCATACAACCAAAAGACAGAGGCAGCCATACTATGGATACGCAACAACCTGCCTACATTCGCGCTCATAGACAAAGGCATTGACGATAACGAGCACAGCTGCATTCTGGTGAAAGACGGTAACCTGTACGGCATGGGCTACCTGAACGACAAGCAGAAACAACTGCAAAGTATTGATGCCCTCTTAGCAAGCATTGAGCCGCTGCAAGACAATGACTACATCCGCAACCTGGTGCTGCGCCACGCAACAGAGTATCCCGAAAAATGTGTGCTGTTCTGATATCTAAGGGATGGTTGAGTAACCGCAGAATTTAAAGCTGCTCCCTGTTTTTACAAATGCAAAAGCTTTCTGCATGCCTTCACTCCCTCCCCCACTATCCATAACGGTCACCAATACCTCCGCAAATAAGGTCTTCTTTCTTTCTGCGACCGATGCTATGCAGTTATTGTCATAGACACCGTGATTGTGTCCATTGTCAACGAAATCGAGCTTTGACTCATCGAGCAATCGCGCCCTTGTTTCTTCATTCAACACGACAGGAAGATCATCTCTAATGAACCTGCCTGTTTCTATAAAACAGAGCTTTTCATACATCATGTCATACCACTTCTCCGGATACTGATGGCGCATTTCCATGATCTTTTTATACTCTTCGGCTGTATTGGTCAGGCAATCAACACAACCCACACATGGCGTAGATATTGCTTTTATCGCTGCAACGTCGTTAGTAGAGATAGCTGTTGCAAACGCAACCCATACCTTCTGCAGTTCCAGCCTATCTGCCGCCGATAGCGTATCCGGTTTACCATAACCAGACTGTGCAAAACAAGCACCGGCTACCAACAACAGCAACAAAGAAACGGAGCCGCGCAATGCGGCTCCGTGGCATTTCATTTTATATTGCCAACTATCCTGCAAACGCATCCTTTATCTTGTCAAAGAATCCACGCTCTTCCTTCTCTGCGCGGGCATTGGGCCCGGGTTTGAAGTTGGGAGAGTTTTTCAGTTTCTCCAGTATCTCCTTTTCTTCGTTCGAGAGGTTTTGCGGAGACCATACATTCACTTCTATCAGCTCATCGCCTTTTTCATAAGACTGGAACGCGGGGAAACCCTTGCCCTTCAGCCTGAATATCTTACCGCTTTGTGTGCCTGCCGGTATCTTGATCTTAGCCTTGCCGTCTATTGTCGGCACTTCGGCCTGCATGCCCAGCACTGCCTCGGGGAATGAGATATGAAGCTGATATACCACATCCAGATCGCGACGGGTGAGGTGTTCGTGTTTCTCTTCTTCCACCACCAGCAGCAGATCTCCCGGAGGGCCGCCACGTTCGCCTGCATTGCCCTTGGCATGCATACTCAGCTGCATACCGTCCTGCACACCTGCCGGTATGTCCAGGCTCAGTGTCTCTTCGCCATATACACGTCCTTCGCCCTTGCAGCCGCCGCACTTCGCGGTTATGGTGCTGCCCTCTCCGTTACAGGTAGGACAAGTGGTGACAGTCTGCATCTGACCCAGGAAGGTGTTGGTGACACGGCGCACCTGACCCGATCCCGAGCAAGTGCCACAAGTCTGCACTGATCCTTTATCTTTCGCACCACTGCCGCTACATTGCTGGCAGGTCACGTGTTTCTTCACTTTTATCTTCTTAGTGGCACCGTTGGCTATCTCGCCATAGTCCATCTTCAGTTTGATGCGCAGGTTGGCGCCACGCGATCCCTGCCTGCGGCCACCACCACCACCGCCGCCGAACATGCCGCCAAACATATCGTTGCCGAATATGTCGCCGAAGTTCTGAAAGATATCTTCCATGCGCATGCCACCCTGCGGGCCATAACCACCACCATATCCACCGGCACCGCCGCTGGCTGCATGACCAAAACGGTCGTAGTTGGCGCGTTTATCAGGCGAGCTCAGCACATCATATGCCTCGGCCGCCTCTTTGAATTTCTCCTCCGCTTCCTTGTTGCCCGGATTGCGGTCGGGGTGAAACTCCATCGCTATCTTGCGATACGACTTTTTTATCTCGTCGGCCGATGCGGTCTTCGACACACCCAGCACCTCATAATAATCTCTTTTTGCCATAATAACACTGCCCTTTTCCGGGGCTGCCCCCCAACAACCTCAAAAGGCTACTGACGGCTATGTGAACAATTGCTTTCTTACTTCATTATTTACCCACTACCACCTTGGCATGCCTTATCAGCTTGTCGTTCAGGAAGTATCCGCATTCCACCTCTGCTACCACCTTTCCCTTCATGTCTTCGGTTGGTGCAGGTATCTCGGTGATGGCCTCATGCAGGTCCACGTCAAAATCTTTATTGAGTGCCTCCATCTTACGCAGGCCCTTCTGCTGCATGGTGTTGCGCAGCTTACTGAACACCAGAGATATACCTTCCTTAGCCACGGCCAGATCGGTAGTGGTCTCCAGCGTCTTCTCGGCACGGTCCACATCGTCGAGCGAATCAAGCAGCGACTGAATGATATCCCGGCCCGCTGTCAGGCGCATTTCATTCATTTCTTTGGCCTGCCTGCGCCTGAAGTTCTCAAATTCTGCCAGCTGGCGGATATGTTTGTCCTTCAGCTCTGCTATCTCGGCCAGCAACTTATCTTTCTCTTCGTCAATACCCTCATCTATCAAATCGGTACCGGCCCTGCTGTCGTCAGTATTCAACACGTTTGACAATATTTCCTCCATTGCCTCATTCTGCGACAAGTTGTCGGTATTTTCATTTGTTCCGTTCACGTTTTCGGCTTTCTGTTCGCTCATATTCTTCTTTTTTTTGAAAAACATAGTATGGTTAGTATTGTCAATTTCTTTGCCAAATTGCTTTTTCCGACAAAATGTCGGTCATTTTCCGGGTTGGATTTCGTCGTCCCCGTCGATATGCAGACTATGGAACAACCTGTGGGCCGCAGGGGCCAGAATGATGCCGATATTGGTGATAAAGGCCACACCGCTGAAAATGGCATAGGCCGATGAGAACAACTTGCCGCCCACGTTGGTGATCTCTACCACAGGCCCCATGCCGCTGAGGATCATGGACGCATTATGAACAGAATCGATCCATGCGATGTGCGCACAATAGTGATAACCCAACACCCCGATGGCGAGGCAAACCAGCAATATGACGGACGCCACCACAAGGCTGCGTATGACCCGCGACACAAACACTGCCCGTGTGGCTATGGGTTGACTCTTCTTTTCGTACATAACAACTGCAATTTACTGATATGACCACGAACCACAACAAAGCGGAATCTCCCGTTTTTAAAAAAGTGCGCAAGGGAGTATAGAAACAAATAATCATTGACAATCAATCGGTTGTACACCAACCATCGTAAACCCTACTGAAAAAAACTCCCAAAAAACTCCCACGCAACCATCCCTGGATTTTCCTTCACGGGTACCCTACCCTGTGCTTCGCGCCTCAAATATCGCAGAAAGGTCAATAACAGCGATGAAAAAAGATCTGTGATACTACAGAAAGTGCACTATCATGTGACTTTCTACCCGCAGGGTAGCCAGAGGGGTCAGAATTGAATAGATCGGCTAAAACGAATAGATTTTTTAAACAAATACAGGAATCATCTCATTGAAAAATTTATGGTAGATGGCAAAAAAAGAGCCGCCGAATATCCCTGAATTCGGCGGCTGCAATTAATCACGTTTGGAATCAACTCAGCTTCTTCTTTCTTTCAGTCAACTGAAAGTATAAAAAAACTAAGAAACTCAGTATACCGACTACAAAGCTAGTTCGCGAATTGCCATAATTTTCTAGCTTTAACATTGCTCCCATGAATGTAAAAATCACGGAGCCAAGAAGAAAACGATATTTAAATTTTTCCATGTTCATAAATTTAATATTTTGAAGTAAATCGATACGCATTTTGAGCAACAGTTACGTCGCATTTGATGATATGCAAACTACAAAGACACTGAAGTGCTTCTGCTTGTGTTGGAGTTGGGTTGTCACATGCTACCGTTGCACTGGCTATGGCACAGTGTATGAGACATGCCGCAAGGCAAATGTCTGGATTCAAGGCACATGCTATTGTACCAGCTAAATCATCCGTAATCGCATGCCAAGCAGCAATCATGCAACTTTTGAAATCACGATATGGCCTGTTGGCCGAATCTCCTGGCGAATCTATTTCCTCAAACGGATGCCCAATAGACTTCATATAGGTAGTTTTCGAGTTTCCATTTGTAACGGTCTTTACGACGTACATTTCGTAAATTCCCAAGGCAGAATCATCATATCTGTAAATAATCAAACCAGCTTTGGTATTTGAGTCAGGACTATTTAGCGAAATTGCAAATGCAGTCTTGCCTGAGTTTTGGTCAACTAGTTTTGTATACAGGCTGTCGTCGTTGATACTGAGGCTATCTTGGCTTAAACCGTAAGCAACATAAGGCCCAAATACTATATCTACTAAACTGGGGTTATTTTGAATGTAGTCACCATGCTGAGATATGTCAAGGCCAAGGTCAGAATAATTAGAACTGTATTTTTGGGCATTAACTTCTTTGGGTGGAGACTGTATTACCTCTTCTTGTCGTTCCTTGGTACAAGAGATAATGCCTACGGAAATTGAAATAAATGCTACGATTGTTGCGAAGATGATCTTTGTTTGTTTCATGTTATTTTGGTTAAATTGTTATAGATATGAAATGGTCTGTCTCCTAAACAGCACATATTCTAACAGGGAATCGAATATGCGTCATTTCAATACGAATGTACACAAAAAGCTGAACTGTGAACAAAATGTTAACCAAAAAACAAAAAATAACCTTCCAATCCAAAATTACAAAGGTAATATTCACCAAAAATATAGACATAGTCAGCGGTTTGAGCAACTTGTCAGGGGTTCGACATTGCTATATCTAATCAAGTTCCTCCGCATCGTTCTAATCTTCCTCGATAACGCTACAAAACTACGTAAACACGTACTTTCCAAATGTAGGTTTCCTTCTTCCTTGACTATGCAACCCAAATTGCTAGATCATATTTAGCATTCTATTTTTAGTAACTTTGATAAATGCCTTCAACAAAAAATATATTAGAACGATTTCTTGATTGGTGCGACAAAATGGGAAGAGAATCGCTTTTGTATTACCGCAACCCTAAAAACCACCATTTTTATTATTCGGTATCACCAAACGCACGGAGAAAAGCAGTGAAATTGGTTGATGAAAAGTTATTTGGCATCGGCAAAAAGAACTGATCGAAACAGATTCCGTTTAACGGAGCTCTTTTTTATCACTTTTATTTTTGAGAATAATGCAACCAACGCCAACAAAACTACTTGCTATAGGAATTATACATTTAACGACTTCCGGTTCCGACGCATACCAACTATAACATGAAACGAGCACTTACTACAACAATCTTTGTATTGTTAACTGCAAGCCTATTCGCACAAATCCCTGATTCAGAAAAGAACTCAACCAGTGCCGTAATGCAACCTAGATGGTTCGAGATATCCGGTGGAGTGGGTCTACTTTTCAACCCTAAAGCGAAAAAAAATGAATCAGGTTCCAAACTGCCGACTCCTACGCTTAAATACATTGCAGAACTCACAGGAAACGTCGGGGTTACATTTTACCCTATTCAACGACTCGGTCTTGGTTTGCAATGTCAGTATTTCTCCTATACGACGAGGTGGATTGTCGGCTCGCAAACAGCCAGTCGTTTCATCGCAACATCTTTATGCATCGACTATAACCAGCCGTTGGAGCGAGACATACTTTACTTTGGGACACGCTTCGGTACTGTTTTAGGAATAGGAATTGACGAAATAAATACCGCTGGCATCAGGGACAAAAACTCAATAGTCGGAAACGTTCATGTTGGATACAAATTAATTGCCATTCGCGATATTATGTGGGCATACGTTGAAGTAGGTAGAAGCATAAACCCAATTGACGAACCACCTTTAATAGGTTTCCCCCAATTAGGAAGGTCAAAATACGCCATATCGTCGTGGCCATTGATTTTGGGAATTTGCTATAGGATATAATCAACTTGAGATAGATCATACAAACAAACCAATAAAATGCTCTACAAGAAGTCTTACATCCGCCTTGTTCTACATTGATATACTACACGGGAGATAATGCAAATTGAAGGTGTGATTCATATCCGGATTGAATAATAAAATCCTATATTTACCGAACACCAATAAAAATTTACCCCAATTGAAAAAGACATTTTTTGCCGCCGTTGCGGTGTTGTTGGCGATGGGTTGTGCCGGGCCGGAAGAAGATGTGGAAGCGAAACTACAGCACTTCTACTCGTGGTACATCACCACCAACGACACACTCAAGACAGGGAAGGTATCGGCAGATACGCTGGAAAAGTACATTACCGCTGCCTACCGCGAGCGAATAGCCGGAGATTCTGAGCTTGATTATGACCCGCTGCTATCGGCCCAGGATTATGACAAAAAGTGGGTGAACACACTGACGGTGAGCAAAGCCACTGCCGGCCGTGAGAAAATTTACCGGGTGAGTTTCCTAACCGACGAAAAAGAAAAGATCAGCCACAACATTGTTGTGACCATGAACAAAGAACATGGTGAATGGAAGATAGATTATGTAGAGGCGAATAAGTGATCGAAGATCGCGTTTCCTGATTATGGTTAATAAAGAAACCCCAAAGCCCAACTTATTTTACAAATTTATTGTCTGTTAATACTACAACACTCCTTACATGAAAAAATACACCCTTTTTCTCGTCAATGCACTCCTATGCCTAACCGGCACCAACAGTACATTTGCCCAAATGGTGGGCACCAATGTGTTTCTAAAAGGCCAGTTTCTTGAAGTGGGCATCAACAACAACGGCTCGTTCGGGGCTTGTGGTTCTGCCGGAGCGATACCAACCGGATATCATCCGATGTATGGCGGTCCTCTGGCTTCGGTTTACGACATTGGCCACGACGGATGGACAACGGGAAGCCCGGCCTATCTGGGGGACTATACCTACGCCGGTTCACCATTTGAAGGGTGGGAGATACAAATAGGCAGCGGACGGGTGCAGGCATTTCAGAACTGCCCGGGAACAATGACTACTTCTGTTGGTGGGCTGACTGTAACAGGATCTAACACCGGCTACACTAACACCGGGGGCAGCGCCAAGACGTATTGGGCGGGCAGCGCCATGGGCGGGCAATTGCTCATCAACAAAGAAACCCGGATAGACAGCACTGCTTCAAATGTGTTGGTGTCTGTAACATTACGCAATACAGGAAGCACACCTGTACCCGATGTTTACTACTTCCGCAGTTGCGACCCTGACATCTCCATGGCAGGGTCATTTTCAACCGTGAATCGGATTGTCTATCAGGCTGATTCGAACCGCACTTTGGTTGAATCTTCGATATTCGGATCACCTACACATTCGCTGGGGCTTGGCACCAGAGACGATCGCGCGAGAGTGTTGATCTACACTTCCTGGTGGCTGAGTTCCTCAATAGACCTTGCAACGGTATGGTCAGGCACATATGGCCCTCCCGGATCAGGAGCACAATATAGCCAAGGAGCATGCCTGCCCGTGAGTTGTACCCCATCGGACATTGCTATCGGACTTGTGTTCAAACTGGGTACAATTGCGCCCGGCGATAGTGTTACATTTCGCTACGCATACATCTACGATGGTGTCGCTGGATTTGCAACCGCATTTATGCCTCCATGCACCGGCACTCCCTATGCCGGAATAGTTGGCGCCAACACACCCATTGCGTGCCCAACCACGCCCATAACACTAGACCTTTCCGGCACAACACTTGCCACAGGGCTGACCTACCAATGGCAGTCATCGCCGGACAGTACCACATGGACGAGTATAACAGGCGCTACCAATGCAACACATTCCGTTACAGGCTTTTCAGCAACAACCTACTACCGGTGCGGAGTAACATGTACAGCGTCCGGCAGCACAGCATTTTCGGCAGGAAAAAAAATAAGTTACTCCTCGGCATGTCCATGCCTGCACACTGCGGGCACTGTAAATCCTAATACCGCTTCGGCTTGCCCCACTACATCGGTCGTTCTCAATAATACAGGATACACATCGGCTACAGGCGTGACACTGCAATGGCAGTCATCGCCCGACAGTGCGACGTGGAGCAACATTGCAGGCGCAACATCAGTGCCCTACAGTTTTACCGGTCTGGGCGCAACCACGTTCTACAGACTTAAAGCCACCTGTGTAGCCACATCAGGAGATGCGTACTCAGCTGTTCGGAAGATAATTTTCAATTCTGTTTGCTCCTGTGCCGGCACACCGGTAACTGCCACAACAACTGCCAGCACAACACTGTGCAGCAGCTGTAGCCTCACGCTGGATCTTTCCGGGCTTGCTGCAATGGCCGGCTACACCTACCAATGGCAACGTTCGGCAGACGGAGTTGGATGGACCAACATACCCGCAGCAACCGCACTTCCGTATGTACACTCGCCATCTGACGCGTACTACTACAGATGTAATGTGACCTGTACGGCAAGTAGTGCCACAACACCCTCTTCTCCAATACTAGTTTCCGTTCCATACCATATTGATGATGACAGTGTACGTAACTCACCAGACACCTCCTGTATAGGGCAACTATTCTATGTAAGAACAAACGGAACATCTCCGTTACTTTCGGTGAAGACCTTTTTTGGTGATGGCTCTAACTCTTCATTGCCGATGGTTGCTTTTACCGGTATACCAGGTCGCGCAGCCAATGTCGGTCATACGTATTCACTCCCCGGAACCTACACAGTTAAGCAGATACTTTACCATGGGTCAAATGCACACGACTCGATTACATTCAGCTACACACACTCAGGATGTAAGATACTGCCGGTTAGGTACTTCATTGACACGAACAACAACTGCCTGAAAGACGCAAGTGAACAGATGAATTATCATCCCTTACTTATAAGGGTAGACTCAAACAGCATTCCTGTGGACACTCTTACCGGGGCAGCAGGAATCTACTACAAGGCATATGGAGGCCCCGGAACCATTTATTCGTTCACGCTATTAGCCGGCCCCATGGTAGTGTCTTGCTCATCTTCGGCAATCATCTACGACACTATTCTGACGGGCGTGTCGTATTATCCGACCAAATATGTAGGACTGAACTGTTCATCCACGGACTTTGATCTTGCGCCGTTCGTAACTTTCTTTGCCAACTCAAATGCGGGACGTGCAACAATCTTGCCACGTAATCTACTTTGTACACCAACGCCTGCAGCTACAGTCATAAATTATAGTCCCAAATACAAGTATGTTTCGACCACTGCAGCTATTTCCCCAACTGCATCCGCAACGTCCGACCATTCAATATCATGGAATCATTCTGCGCTCACATGCACGGCACCATCGGGGCTGGTGACTTCGAGACTTCGCCCGACAACCGGAACTCTGACCATTGGTGATACCGTGCAGACGAGTGTTCAGATGAGCCCAACAAGCGGTGATGCCAACACGACCAACAATATGATCATTCGTGTTGATACCGTCATTGGCCCCTACGACCCTAATATCATAGAAGTGCTGCCTCGCGGTTGCTTCGATAACGACACAACACTTCAATTCACAGTGCACTTCGAAAACAAGGGAAATGATACAGCACATAATGTTCATGTCATGGATACCATTTCTGCCAACCTCGATTTCAGGACGCTGGAAATACTTGCAACATCGGCCGAAATGGACGTTTATCCCTACGAAGACGCAGGATACACGATCGTGAAATTCGACTTCCCGAATATCAAGTTACTTGATAGCACCTGGGAAGGGCTGAATGAAGGAATGTTTGTGTACCAGATCAAAACAAAGCCGGGCCTCGCTAACGGATCGACTATAACCAGCCGTGTGGGCATCTACTTCGACAACAATGAAGTGGTGATGACCAATACAGTTATAAATACCAAGGGCTGCCCTGTACCTACAAAAACAATATCCGTTACGGGTAATGATGTGAACCTTTTCCCTAACCCGACAACAGGAACACTTACTGTGACCTCGGGAGAAAAAATGCACCACATCGTTATCACAAACCTGCTGGGACAAACACTCTTGCAGACGGAATGCGACGCTACGTTCAAACAAATGGATGTAAGTGATCTGCCGGCGGGTATGTACCTGGTAAAGGTGAACAACCACTCAGTAAGGCGTTTTGTGAAGCAGTGATGAACACCCCTATAAGCGACTAGCACCCCTCATCAATGGCACTTAAAATACTCGAACGGTTCTTTGCAGTCGAGGCATTTGTACAGGGCTTTGCAAGAGGTGGGGCCAAACCGGCTCACAAGTTCGGTATGGGTTGAGTTGCAGCGCGGGCAGGTGACGTCGTCGTCTTCAAAAAGGCCCAGATCGGCAAACGCTTTTCTATTGGGCGGGGCTATACCATATTCCTTCAGCTTTCGCTTGCCCTCCTCGGTCATCCAGTCGGTGGTCCATGCCGGGCTTATCTGCTGCTCCACCACTACATTACGGATGCCGCGTCCACCCAGTGCCATACGGATGGCAACTGCGATCACATCCATAGCCGGGCAGCCGCTATAAGTGGGTGTAATGACCACACGCACCTGCAACGGGGGCTGCGTCACTACCACATCGCGTACAATGCCAAGATCCAGAATAGTAAGCACGGGTACTTCGGGGTCTGTCACTTCAGACAGCCACTCCATTACCTGCTCCTTTGTGATTTCGCGTTCCATTACATGTTTGTTTTGAACAGATGTCCGTTCACCATCACCTCGCCCTTGGCACTACGTGTTATGAACAGCCCTGCAGCGGGGCGCAGCAACAGTTCGTCCATAGCCAGGTATGCGGGGTTAAGTGTATTGACAACCTGCAGCCGGATGCGCCTGCATGCAGCCGGTATGTAAAAGTACTGCGCACAGCGAAACCACATATCACGACTGTCTATACTTGCATTGGTGGCGGCTTTTACAGTGCCTATCTCGTTGCCCTTTTCATCCAGCAAATGGAGTAGCAGATCGGGTGAACGATAATCGGCCCGACCCAACAGGAACCATGCGGACACTTCATATTCTATACTATCGGCAGAGATACTCACCGGTATATCAGCCACTACGCTGTCGTTGCCACGTATAACAGGCGCACAGCCAGTGCCGAATAAAGGAGTACCGTTCCTGCCATCATCGAAGTGGGCGGCATACCACGAGCCTGCTGCGCCTACAAGGGTGTCGGTAGTGACGTAGGGCACCATCGCGTTCACACTGTCGGCAAAGTGTTTGTCTGCGGCCCGTATGCGGGCAGGATAAACGGCATAGACACGGCAGTCTGAGTGCTCACCAATATAGTCGGCATTGTCCAGCAGATACTGCTCGCCGTGCGAGAGTACATCAGTCTTCAGTACCATAGCCAGGAACGGACGGTCGTCGGGTAGCATGGCGAGAGTGGGCTTCTGCGCCAATGGCCCCGCTATGAGCCGCACCTGATCCTGCGCCTGCGACCACGAGGAACGCGACATCATGACATCCACAATGGGGAGATGTAGCTGCAGGGCTGCCTTGCTGCCCAGCGTCATCATCCAGCCCTCGTGACCTATCCATAACTTCTCGGTGCCTATATGAAAATACTTCAGCAGCAACAATGCCTGAAAGTCGGTGGGTTGGTATTTGTGCTCTGCGAGGAAATCTTTCCAATTCTTTTCGAGTTTGGACCAGATCATGTCATAGTTATAGGCTCCCTGCTCGGAGATCTCTCGGGTGGTTTTCATGTAGCCACGCACTTCAAGACTCCACACCATGGTGGCCAATGCCAGCAGAGCCCATGCGCTGCGAATGCGGCCTGATGCCTTAAGGGCAGTAAACCATTGGTACATGACCACAGCGGCATAAACAGCAATGATGTAGTAGAAGATCCACACGAAGCGACCCAGCGCACGGAACTGCTTGAAGCCCACGAGGTACTGAATGAGCCACTGCATGTTCCAGATGAAGGGAATGCCCATGCTGAAGATGAGCACCGAAAAGGCCATCCACACCCAAAGTCTGTCGAACTGCGGTAATGGCAGCAGCTGAACGGTGCCCTTGCGCACACGCACATATACCTGCTGCAATGCCAGCAGACCAAGCATGCCTATGACCACCAGACCAAGGTAAGAATAACCTTCTCCCCCGTTGCTTACCCGAGGCATAATATGATGCTCTACAAGGAACTTCCAGAAGGGTGAAAAGTAAGAAGTGATGACCTGCGGCAGATTGGTGTAACTATCCACCGGATTGTAGGGCGTCTGCGGGCGGTCGTGTACCGTGTCGGTGACGCGAATGAGCATCATAACGGTGGCCGGCACTGCTGCCCCCAACCCGAAGTAGGGCGCCACATGCCTGAAACGCTGTGCCCATGTGCCGCCTGAAAGCACCAGGTACCAGACCGAGTAAGCCCCTACCCACACCAGCACCATGCCGGCATAGTATGGATGCAGCAACGAGCTGATGACACCCAGCAAAAAGATGTAGATGCAGTGGCGTATGCGTGCAGTCTCGTGGTATTGCAGCGACCAGTAGAACAGCATGGGTATGACACAGGTAAAGGCCAGCGCATAGTGCCCGCGCACGCATATCATTTGCGGAGTGAGGAAGCTGATACACGCACCGAACACCATAGCATAGAGTGGCGGGGTGCCGAACCGCAGCAATATCTTGTAGAGATAAACAACCGACAGCACATAACTAAGCCCCAGCAACCACCACAAGACCGTGAGTGCTACCGGCGCCGACACATTGCCGATGGACGCAAAGAACACCGACAGCAATGGTATGCCGTCGGTGAACACGATATGCTCACCAAACGGATAGTTCATGCCCTGAAAATGGTAACCGCTGCCCCACATGCTGTGGTAGAGGTAGGTAAGGTTGTTCTTGGCGCCATCGCCGCCTATGTCGGGCAGCATGCGCCACGGAATGCGCACAATATGGTGCAGCGACAACACTGTAAGCACCACCGCGAATAAGGTGGTGGCCAAAAGCCATAAACTGCGTTGTTGCCGTGTCATCGGTTCTTATTGAAGAGCAGACTGATGAAGTTGCGCATTTCGGGCAGTAAAATACGATAATTCATGCTGCGGAAACGAATGTTCTCCTTCAGCGTGACCGGTATGGCCACCATGCGTAAGGTCTTGCCCGCGGTACATTTGTACACAAATTCCAGGTCGAACAGATACCGGTCTATGGTGGTAGAGAGGAACACTCCCGCAGCCGCCCGGTTGAAGCCCTTGAGACCGCACTGTGTATCGGTGATGGGCATGGATAGCAGGGTGCGGGTGCCCAGTCGCAGCACACGCGAAATGACCCTGCGCACGAACGGCACATGGCTGTAATAGTCGGCATTCTTAACGCCGATGGCCACATCGCACGATCCGCCGCTGAGTGTTTTGTACACCTCACAGATACTTGCCGAGGTGTACGGAAAATCGATGTCGGTATAGATTATGATGTCGCCGGTGGCGGCCTCAACACCTTTTCGGGTGGCGTATCCCTTGCCATGATTGTCGGGGTAGGTAATGACCCTGAGTGTGGGTATGTTGGCCAGCAAATGATCGAGCGCATGGTCGGTTACCGTGGCACTGCTGCCATCCAGCACCAGAATCAGTTCGGCATTGCCGCCCCAGCACTCCGACAGTGCAGAGAAGCAGGAACAAACTACCTGTTCCCAGCCGGGCTGGGGATTGTAGCAGGGCAAAACCAGAGAAACGGGCATGGGGTCAAAAATAGTTATAAAAGTAACGGCACCCGATCCGAAAAATTACACGGTCAGGAACAGTTTCCTGTTCAGGGCAAACCGTAGACAATTGAACCGCCCGAAAGTATTAGTTGAACTTGTCGTGCTGGTTATAGGTATCAAACGTATTGTACCATGTGTATTCCTTCCAACCGCCTGAGAATGGCATGATAATGAAAGAAAGCTGCAGCTGAGACGTAGAACTGAATTTGAACGGACCATCAGTGAGGTTGTTCAGAGAACGGTTCACATCCATAAGATTGACATTACCTGCAGAATACATGGCACGGATCTTCCAGCAGAAACCGGTGAATACCGACCAGTCGAACTTAGCGTAGGGAAGGCAGCTATAGCCATACTGCGCGGTGAAACCACTCACACCCTCCAGATTAGTAATCATGATCTGCGGTATCACACCGACCCCGAATGTTGCACCCATTGGCAGGCGCTTAGTGAGGATGGCGTCGTTACCTATCTTGTAATCAATACCTATGGGCATACACACCTGCATAGTAGCTGCGTTGAGCGAAGGACTACCTGCTTTGTATGTGCCGCTGGTGTTCATGGTCTGGTTCAGATCGCTCCAGGTATACATATTTGCCTGCAACTGAGCCGCTACAGCCCAGCAACTGATGTGACCGGTAGCCTTGAACGGCAGACACAGCCCTATACTGCCACCAAAGCCCGTACCCGGTAGTTTGCGGGTAGCAGTAGAATCTCCTTTGAACTCACCACCGGCATCTACAACACGCACCACACCGGTAAAAGAACCTGACGGCATGACCAGTCCGCCGCCTATTTCGTAACGTAACGGATTGCGCAGATTGCTCCAGAAGGGTTCAACCATGTGCTGGTACTGAGCAAAACTCACTACCGGCATCATAGCAAAAATAAATGCAGTAACGAAACAGGCTTTCCTGATCAGATTCATACGTGTTGTGCCTTTGAGTTGTAAATATATAAAAAGACATCTAAAAATACTATTTTATTGACGATTAGCGGTTTTTGCGGGCGTGTAGCTACTTTTGAACCCACTGATGATCAAAACATATCTGCATATCGCTGATACGGCCCGGAAAGGCCGGGGCATGTTCACCAAAAAGGCCATAAAAGCCGCAACGGTGATAGAAAGTGCCCCTGTTATTGTAATGACATCGGAAGACAGGAAGCTGATAGACCAGACCCTGTTATATAACTATATTTTTGAATGGCAGCCGAACGGTGCCGATATGTGCTGTATGGCCCTGGGCAACATACCCATATACAATCATTCATATACATCCAACTGTGAGTACTTTATGGATTACGAAAAAAGTGAGATGTATATCCAAACAGTGCGGGATATTGAGGCGGGTGAAGAGCTGACCATCAACTATAACGGCAATTGGGACGACAAAACACCGGTATGGTTTGATGTAGCTGCTGATTAAGGAATCGGGAATTAAGGCATTGGGGAATCGTATATGGGGTCGCGGAAACCGCAAAAGCCCAAATTGTTGCGGGTATTTTAAAATGAATACATTATTTTTACGGAAACTAATGCTGTCGGGTGATGCCCGGCACAAGAAAATTGTTTTGATATGATACGTAAAATTACCCTGATGATACTCTTATGCTTTGGCATTCATGGTTTTGTGAATGCGCAAACAGAAGACTCAGTATCGATCTACCTGCCCTTCGGAACGGATACGACCTGCCCGGGAGTTCAGCTCGACTTTACAGCTATCGAGTCGAACGACACGGCAATCGGCTCTACGTTCCGTTGGTTCGTGAACGGTATATACACCGGGGTATCGATAGACACTTTTCACAGTTCAGCATTGGTGAACGGTGACATCGTGACTGCGAAGGTGTACTACATGTCAAGCGGCGGCTTTATTGACAGTGCTGAATCCAACAGCATCACTGTGTACAGAAGCACGGCTATAATGCCGCATGTACTGAATTCGATAACCGCAGGCAGCAACCCTGATTGCCCCGGCCACCCTATCACATTCAGTGCATACCCCATAAACGGAGGAACAGCGCCCTTGTATTACTGGTATATTGATGGCATGCCTGTATTCGGTGCCACGAGCAGCAGCTTCACCAGTATTTTCGGTGATGGAGACACGGTTTCTGTGATGATGGTATCCAACTCAACCTGTGCATTCCCTACCGATACCGCTTACTCGAACGGCATCGAAGTGATCCATGATTCTCTTACAGCAACGCTCACCATGTCGGTGTTCCACAACCCTATATGCGAAGGTTATGCTGATACTTTCAGCGCAGTGGTTACCGATGCAGGACTTGGTTCTACGATCTACTGGTATGTGAACGGAGTTCATGTGCCGGGTGCTATCGGCCCTATGTATGTGACTGATTCGCTGCACAACACTGATATAGTTTACTGTATGCTGGTGGCACCGGACTCCTGCGTCATCAATGACACAACGATCTCATCGTCCATCACCATGACAGTGATTCCTAACATCACGCCTACAGCAAGCATTGTGCTCACCAGTGGTGCCAACCCGGGTTGTATCGACTCGGTCATAACATTCACTGCAACCTATGGCTCTTCTGGCACCACTCCTGACTTCATCTGGTTGCTGAATGACACTGTAATTGCTACAGGCACTACAATACACACTCAGTCGTACGCTGACGGAGACCTGCTGAAATTCAGGGTGCGCACCACCGACGGGGGTTGTTATACGTCAGATTCTGTGACCACTCCTGCAGTGCTTATGGTGCGCGATAGCACACCTGTAGCACCATTGGTATCGCTCATCGACAATATGCTTGTGGCCAATACCGCAGGAACTTATGTGTGGTACTTCAACGGTGTTATCATACCGGGCGCAAATGCACAAACTTACCATCCGGGTGCTATGGGTTACTACTATGCAGTGCGCGACACAGGCAACTGCCAGTCTCGCCCGTCTAATGTCATCTATATCTCACTGCTGGACGTGAAGAACATCGCCGGAAGCAATGTGAAGATCTATCCTAACCCAACTACCGGTCTACTCACGTTCGATTGGGGCAGCGATAAGGTTAACGCCCACCTCACCGTTTACAATGTTGTAGGCCAGGTGATGAAGCAGGAAGAAATCATCAACCGGTCGAGCTATGAAGCCGACCTGAGCATGCTGCCTGCAGGCAATTATGTGGTATCGCTGAAGAATGAAGATGGCAGCGTGTCAACACACAAAGTGTTGCTATCAAAATAGATCAACAACGCACTATACAACAAAAAATGCCCCGGTATCCCGGGGCATTTTTTGTTTTTGGAAGACAAGAACTCAGCCTTCGTTATGGATCTCCATGCGGTAGCTATCGCCTTCCTCGCCTACTATCTTGAAGCCACACTTCTCGTAAACACCCACTGCAGCCTTGTTGTCTTTGTGCACATACAAATGAATGTGGTTGACACCTTTTGAAAAAGCAAGTTCCAGCATGAGCTTTGCGGCCTTGGTCGCAAGGCCCTTGCCCCAATACTGCACCGCACCAATGTGGGTATGGAACTCACCCTTGTCGCCTTCAATATCGGTAATGGTCACGTTGCCGATGTACTCGTCGGTGTCCTTGATGCAGATACCATACCTCAGTGCGTTTGTCTGTTTCAACACACGCTCCATCCACTGCGCTTCAATCTCTTCTGTCACCACAATATCCGGACGTGATCCGGTGTACTTCCAGACTTCAGGATTGTTTCTCCAATGGTAGGCAACCAGATGATCGCCCATGCGCAAGGGTCTGATATAAATGTCAATCATTGATTACTCGTTTGATGATCTCTGCCATGTCAGCCGCATCATAACGCTGATCGATAGGCAGGCTTATTAAATTATATGCGAGGTCGTATTCGGTGGTATGATGCGGCATATCGGCAATAACATTTGGCCAATAGGTGCCTATGTATATTTTGTGGTTGATGAGCCGTTGCATGATGACGCGCGATGCCAGCAGCGGATAGGATAAACCGGCAGCCACATCGGGCAGCTTCAATCGGTTCATCTGCTTCAATGCTGCGTGCAGTGTACTATAATTGGCGCGGCGGCGACTCAGCGCACGATCATAGTCAATAGCCCCCATAACGGCAGCTGTGGATCCTGAAATGAGCTTTATCTCCTCGGTATCGAATGAATCCTCCACTTTGCGATAAAAACTGAAATGCTCATTTGCCGACTGATCGCGGCGGCCAACGAGGTGCTGGTAGCGGTGAGCCGAAACATCGTGCGCAAACTGATGCTGTAACCTGTCGGTTGCGGCAACATATGCCCCATCGGGCACGCCAAAGAACTTACGGCAGGAATAGAAGGTGTCTACACCCGCAAGGGCGGCCGAATAGAACGAATGGGCATTGTCGACGATGAGAGACGGATGTTGTTTTGCAAGCCCCGTAATATACTCATCCTTCAACCCGAAGAAGTTTATATAAAGCAAACCAGCCCCCTGCGGCACTTCGAAAGGAGTGAACTCGAAGTTGTAGTCGACACTGTAAAACTCATAGTCTATCTCCAGCCGCTTCAACGGCACAATAAGTGCATCGCAGTGATAGTACGGCAGATACAATTTATCATACCCCCTCAACCGAAGAATGTATTCCAGAGCATTACGGCCTGAGTTAAGGCCTACCACATCGGTATGATAACCGGAACCGCCGGCACCAAGCTCCATTTCCAGATAACCGCCTATCTCTTTCATATCAATGTATAGTTTTTGAGCATTTCCTTCACATCACCGGGCGCGGTGTTCATGCACACATCAATGATAGACAAACTGCCTGTTCCTTTCAGGAAATTCAGTTGAACACCATGACGCGCGAAGTCTTCCTGCGCATACAGCTCTTGTCCACCTATCGGATTGATATAATGATCGCCCCCTTCGGCGGCAAGGATATTGACAAGGTTCTGTACCCGGTCGTCGGTGCGTGCATACCCTCCTTCAGAAGAAACTTTGAACTTGGTAGCTATTCCAAGGTATTGCGAGAAACGAATGACACTATCGATCGCAAGCTGAGAAATTGTGTCGGGGCGCGCCGCAAAGATGGCATCCACTATGGGCATCACATCATTGTAGAAAGGCGCCTTCTTGTACGATAGCCTCACGTTGGTCACAAACTTATCTACGTCCTTGGAGCGCCAGTTGACCTGTGTGTCACGAATGAGCCTGAATGAACTGGCATCCGTTAGCGGAATGGTGAACAGAAACTCGCGACCATTGGACATAATGCGGTTCCGGTTGATCCAACCGCCCTTTATAAAATTGACATCGTCATAAAAAACAAACGTATCTACAGCCGCTACCAACTGGAAATAACCCAGGTACGGACAAAAATATGGCTGCATGATGGCTACTTTCATTTGCAAAGGTTATAAACGGCGTCCGCTCCGGAGTTTGGTGGTGCGCAAATTTAGCGGTTCTTCTTAGACTTTAACAACCACGGGAAAAAGAGCGTCACTGTGTAGTAACTCATCTCTTTGAGGTTGATACCCTCAGAATACCTGAAATAGTTACCTGAGTTGGCCAACACATACTTCAGCTTCTCCATGCCTTGCATATCGCGGGAGAAATACATAAGCAATGTGCGTGACATCTGACCAAGTCGACGGCGGAAGATAGCATCGTATTTGCTGCCGAAGTGCGCGTTGGCGGCTTCATACATTCCGAATAACTGCCTGTAAGCCAACCCTCCGAACTGACGGGTCTTGGTAACGCCGCCGGTGTGGTGCCGGTAAACAGCGGTCTTGCCGGGCAGGTACCGGATAGGGCCCTGATCGGCCATAACAAGATGTATCGCGATATCTCCGTTGTTGGCATCTCTGAAAAACTGAGGCAACGGATCGGGCAGCTGATTGCGGAAGAATAATGTAGCTGTAGGAATGAACACACGTTCTGTCATGATCACATCCTCAATCGTCAATCGTTCTTTATCGGGCTTTGTGAAAGGGTCCGGGTGTTGGTCCGCAGTATCGTTCATCAGATCCACATCGGTGAAGCAGATCATATATTCAGGATTGGCCTCCATAAAATCGGCCTGGCGCTGTAGCTTGGTAGGATCGGTCCAAAAGTCATCGCCCTCCAGAAACGCTATATACTTACCACGGCATCGCTTCATGGTCTGCATTGCGTTCTGTTTTGCACCGAGGTTCTTTTCGGGAAACAGAGGAAAAATGAGGTCGGGATATTGTGCCTGATACCTGCGTATAATGTCCCGGGTACCATCTTTTGAACAGTCGTCTCCTATGATGAATTCGACCTTAAAATTGTACCGTTGCTCCACAACTCCCTGAATGGCACGCTCAATGTATTTTTCATGATTGTAAGAAATGGTACAGACACTTACGAGCGGTTGTTCAGTATTCATCAGCAGATCATCAGATTTTAGAATTTCAGAAGAAGCAGGTTGGGGGGGCTGTAACAGCCCGTTGCATTGCGAAAATACAGAAATATAAAGAGGCCGGGTAAAGAATATGACAAAAGTCAGGAGCAACGACCGATAAATGGATTAGCTTTGCGCCGATCAAAATACAATTCAAAAACGCTATTAATCTGAAAAATTATGGGACCAAATTTCCTTAAAGAGGTTGTATACGCTCCGTCAGAAAATTTCGCGAAAGAGTTCGGCGATATCCTGAGCGACGAAGCCT
>JACSRV010000042.1 GCA_014879545.1 Chitinophagaceae bacterium
CTTCCTATTCAGATTAGCTAATATTTATGCTTGATATCCCTAATCCCCCAACTTTTCAACTTGATCCGAATAATTGTTTGTTTTTTTGTGTTAGAAGAGATGAGCACACAAGACAATCTCTTAATTTCTTCACCTTGCGGCTAAATTTAATTTGATCCGTTCGGTCATCGCGTGATAAAATTTGTCTATACCATTACGGTACAAGTAGTTTGGATGATAAGTTCTGATAGCGCACGTTGTATTTTGCACTTTAAGTTCACATAACTGGTTCAACTCGAAGTTGGGGATGCTACACTTTTCTAGTTTCCCCAATTTATCAAAGATATACTGGTCATAGTAGGGGCCTGAAAGAAAAATTAATACGTTTGGGTTCAAAATTGCGATTTCTTCTTTCAGGATATTGAAATGTCGTTTTTCAATTTGATATAATTGATCACCTGGAAAGCCTTTACCTTTTTCTAAACCTATCTTTACCACATTATTCCATAAATAAGAGCATTTCAAGTCTGGAAAATATTTGGTGAAATACCTCCTCATTTTTCGCTGCGCGTTTGCAAACGGTGCCTTACCTTGAATTCGTAATGTTCGGTCAATATTCCAATTTTGGAGTTTTTGAATTGGTATTTCTGGGCAATATTGGTGCCACGAATTGGTTTCCTGTCCTAAAACCATAATTCGCAAATCACTGTGTTGATATTCACTTTCATTTTCAACACCTAATAATAGAGGCATTGTGGGTTTTGGTATGTTATGAGTAGTTTCCAATGTTTTCAATGCAGAGTTGTATTCAGCCCATTTTAGGCGATATAAATTTGCTAATTGTTCATTCATGTTTGTAAGATAACATTAAAGAACCAGCTTGTTGTGTTCTTGCGGGCTTTGTGCTTCTTTTGTGGCGTCACCGCTTTCCTCTTGCATACTCACATTTGCGACGTTTTTCCAAACTTCGATAGGAACTACCCCCACTTAGGCAAATTACCAATATACAGGGTGGTATATTCTACGTAAATTACATGATGCATTGTAGTCGCAACATCGGGGGTATTACTTGTCTCATTTTGTGCATTATGCTCTTTTGGTGTCCCATTGCACAGGCTCAGTTCTTTCGCCACAACGAGCGTGAGTATTCGTTGGAAGAAGTGCGCGTGTTATTTAGGGATACTGCAAAATTTCAGAGCCCTCTGTTGCGCTATCGGGGCAGCGACACATTATTTCATCACTTTACTCGCCGCGTTGTCGATGACTTTATATTCATTCGGATAAGGCGGTCAGAACTTCAACTTGCCGATGTCCGACCGTATATCACAAACAGTAGAGCTCCATCCTGTTGCTACTTTCTGAGCGTGAAGGAGGATTACAAAGTTGTTCCGGATCGCTGATTTGTAAGAGCGTCAACTGCTTTGGGAGACACGTGCAGTGATCCGCTTTTCATTCGGTGGATTCAGCGCATATCCTCTTTTTGCTTTTATTACTTACAGTTCTTTCTCGGGTAATCCGGTTTTGCGGGTGCTATCTTAAAGTCGGATACGAATTTATTGAAGTCAACTGGTTCCCTTACTTCATAATTTGTGTTCAGGTCGCTTTCTGATGGATTATCCCTTTTATAGACTACTACAAACTTTCGCTTTATCATTGTTTCGTCCAGTTGTCCTATCCCGTATGCTTTTTCTATGCCCGTGTAGGTTGTGCCATTCGCAGAATAGCTGTATTTATAGGTAACTTTCATGGACGTTTTTTCATACGATTCTACAGTTCCGATACTGTAGGCTTGTTGCGAAGCGTACACATCAC
This sequence comes from Chitinophagaceae bacterium, assembly GCA_014879545.1. Taxonomy (GTDB): domain Bacteria; phylum Bacteroidota; class Bacteroidia; order Chitinophagales; family Chitinophagaceae; genus Nemorincola. Next base: position 1,792 of record JACSRV010000042.1, read on the forward strand.
ATATACGCTCCTTTTCCTTTCTGCAGCCTGATAATAGTAAGAAACTGATCAGAATGAACTTTGTGGTTTTCATGTTGGTCATTTAGCTCAAATATACTGTGTAATAATGGTCATGCGGAATAATCGTGGGAAGGCATAATTAGTTGTTTTTTTGTAGTTTGAAGAGATGAGCACTCACGGCAACTATTCGACATTGGTATCCTGGCTGTTACCCTTAAAAGTATATTTGAGGTGATTATGTGCATCAGACGTCACCTCAGAATTTATTTTGTTTGTTGTAAATAGATCAGTCGGGCACTTCCTTTATACATATACTCCGGTAGGAGCATCAGCTTTGTAGTATCGGTTGGGGTGGTCATTCGTGCTCCATAGGAGTTACCCGTCTCACTGTATACGACATTTTTAAAGTGATGCTTTCCCGATGAGGTCAACGCTATTCTCCCTGCATCTCAAGCCTATAGCGTATCGCCGCTTCCAGCACATCAATATTTATGTCCTTCAGTTTCTTGAACTTTATGCAATACCCCGTCAACGTAGCCTTTCCTATTTCTTTCCCGTATGTTTCCTGCAGGTAGGTTTTGTCCTTAATGCCCATAATGTGTACAGATATCCCCGTGCTATTCGCGCTTAAGCCAACCCTAAAGAACTCACGTGTTGTCCCATTGGCATACTTGATTGTGTAGGAGCCATATCCAATAGTAGGATTACTTACCGTTTTGTCGGTAGCGTCCTTTCCGTCAAATAACCACAATCTCGTTCCCCCATCCGCCCGTTGCGCAATTTCGTGTACTATCTGCATGTCGCTGCGCTTCGGTTCAGGTATGCTTGATAAGTACTCGTCTATTCCTGCTTGAAGGTTCATTAGTTGTATGTATTTTGCTTGATTCGCTAAGATGTCTCTTGTCTGGTATCATTAACTCTGCCGTGAATTTTTGCTACGCACCTCTTTTTCAAGTAGTCTATTCGTTTTATATCATGTTGCAGTGCCCGGCTAGGTAAAAAAAGCCGGCGATTTTTTTCGCCGGCTGATCTTTGCAATATGCGTTTATTTGCTGATCACTATCCGTTCTGTCTGGTTGATTTCCTTCTGATCAGAGCTGATCTGTATAATATAAAGACCGTTCGAAAGACTGGTCAGATCCAATGTATGCCCTGCAAGTTTGCTCGCATTCATCGATAACACTTTCTTGCCGATTGGGTCATACACATCAACTGTGCCATCTTCGGGCAGGTTGCTGATATGCACAACCCCATTGGATGGATTAGGCGACAATCGGACTTTATTGATCTTCTTTTCGCCACCAATAGACGCGGGCATGTTCACACTGCATCTCCGGAAGGAAATATCATCAATTCCATAGTCATAACCATTCCAGTCCGATGTTTCGTCCTTGATGGTTACCGTTGCCGTAGTGCTGGTTCCTGAATACCAGGTCCCGGTATATTCAATCCACGTTCCGGTGGTTGTTGGAATTGCTAGGGTCCCCAACGAGGTGCCGTTCACCAACACTTTCAGTACTGCTGCTCCGGGTGTAGGCAAAAGGTTCATTGCACTGATCCACATAGAAAAGACATAATTGCTGGAAGGTACCACTGGTAGCGTCTCTCCCCACACTTGCAGCGTGCTGTCCTGACCGTTGACAATCATGAAATTACCTGTCCCTGTTGTATGGTCGTGACCGGTAAAGTACTTGTGAAGAAAATATGCGTCACTACCCACCGAGTAGGCTTCATCGTGATACGGAAACAGGCAGTTGTAAGAACTGCAATACACGTAGGTAGTAGTGAAGGCAGTGTTGCCTGCACTAAAATCACCGTTTATTACAATGTTTGTGTCCAGCCATCCTGCATCCATGCAGGGATTGTTGCCCGTAGATTGAGCGTTGCAGATTGCAGGTAGGCACAATGCTCCCGCAATGATCATGTTTTTGATAAGATTGTTCATGTGGATATATTTTTCAATGACGAAGTTATGGGTTTGTTTTCATATGAAAAAATTAATTTCGAAAAAACGCATTGCTGGTAGCTGACTAACTGATGGCCGGCACATGTTCACGCAACTCTTTCACCATTGCATCCCGTTCATCAGGTGTCACTACTATCTTCTTTCCTCCCGTTGTTTCCAACAATACATAGTTTTTCCTTTGGCTGCAGTACCAGGTCATAGATCCGTATGTCTGTTTATAGTACTTCCCGGTATATCCGAATAAGCCGCCATTGCCAAATGTGCGTACCGCGAGGCGAAGGTCTTTGTTATCAGGAAGTGCTATTTGTACAATATCCGCATAAGGTATGGATATTGTAGATATTTTCCTCTTTATCACCAATGCTTCATCCGTTAGTTCAATGGCTTCTGGTCTGTATAACCAAAATGCAATGAGCATTACAGCAAGCAACGCAGGAGCTAAAAACGCAAGGATGACTGCCGGTCCACCTTCCATTTGCTCTATGCTCTTATACCCGGTCACAGCGGTCACAATTATCATAACGGCTATAAAGCCCGGTATGATCAGCGATGCCAGAGTATCGGTAGTGGTTTTATAGGTCGTCATGTTGTAAACTTTCCTGAATTACAGATTTACTCTCAGGTACTACAATGTGTCTGATGGTGCACCGCCCGTCTGATCATCATACGTCGTTTCAGATATCCTTCGAATGATCGCATCCAGCTCATTTGCCGACTGAACAATAGAATTGTACAGGTCAAAATCCTCCACTTCATTTCGTTTCACTCCATCCTGCAACAGCTGAACCAGCCCTAGGATGCGCGCAAGCGGCGCCCGCACAACGTGCGATTGCTGCCATGCGATTTCCCGCATTTTTTTGTCCGATTCTTTCGCTCGGGTCACGTCAAGGCACGCGCCCACCAGTTTCATCATATTCCCCTTGTCATCTTCTACCACCCTCAACCATGACTGAATATTGCGCACTTCACCGTTCGGACGCACTATTCTCTCCTCAAACGCTATCTCTTTCTTTTCTGCCACCGCTTGCTCTATTGTGGCACGCACTCTTTCTCGGTCATCAGGGTGGATTCGTGCAAGATAGCTTTCGTAACTGGGTGAAAAATTGTTGCTGTCCAGCCCATATATCCTGCATAGTTCATCCGACCACAATAAACGTTCTGATACCATATCCCATTGCCACGTGCCAAAGTTGGCAAGTTCCTGACCCTGCGACACCATCATATTCATCTCGTTGATCGTCGTCGCATACCGTCGGTTCTCAATGATAACACCCATCAATGACGCAGATCGATCTATGATCGACAATTCCATCTCATTCGGCGTCTTTTCGGTCGCATAGTACATGGCAAATGTTGCGACTACTGCACCCTTAGAATTGACTATCGGCTGAGACCAGCACGCACGCAACCCGTATCCCAATGCAAGATCTTTGAAGTCCACCCAGCGTTCATCGTGCTCAATGTCCGATACGATCACCAGCTTATTTAAAAATGCCGCCGTTCCGCAGGAACCACGGTTAATTCCTATCGAAAGGTTGTTTATTGCGTTTACATAACCTTCAGGAAGTGATGGCGATGCCCAGTTGAACGCTTTGCCATTCGTTATACGCAGCACGGAGCATTTCATCGCAGGGAACAGTCGTTCTATACCGCTTGTAAAAAAATGTAGTATCCTGTCCAGTTCAGCATTAGGCTCTGCATTCATTTCCAACACCTGCTTTTCCAGTCGTTCCACATCAGACATAAGTTTGCTCTTGGTTATGTCCAGCATTATCCCGCTTAGTCTTTCACTTCCATCCGCACCTTTCAGAACCGAGGTGGTATTGTGCAACCATACAAGGCTACCGTCTTTATGCACCATCCTGAATTCAAGTTCATATTTTTCACTACCAACACCGTTGTAGTAATACTCCGAAACAGTTTCTCTATCGTCCGCAAAAACATGGTCCAGGCAAAAATTCTTAGTGCCTATCCATTCTTCCGGCGTATATCCAAGAATGGACAGGGAGTTTTGACTGACGAAGTCAAAAACCATTGATTTTCGGTCAGCCTCCCATACAATGCCATTTATTGATTCCAATAGGATCTTATACCTGTTTCCTGACTCCGTTAACGTCTCATTCTGGGTTTTCATATGGCTTGGCATAGTTGTAATAAAGTTACAATTTTCCGTTTTTTCGTTTTGTATAGTATAAAAAATATATGTAATTATAATTTGGCTTTATTGATAGGCAAAATTACTCAGCTAAGAGTGGCATTGGCTCCGAATATTAGTAGGTTTTTGTGCTTTTCCTGCACTTGCACGAAATGATGGTTGTAATAATTCAATTCTTCCGAACGCCACCTCGATTTTTTACATCATGCTATTTTCTTTTTCAATAGTTGCGGATATCGATCCTTCCTAATTTTGCATGTACATACATTTAAAAAGCACAACCAATGACAATAGAACAATCAGTACTCTTCAGCCCGTACACATTGGGCAAGATCAATCTCGCCAACAGGGTAGTAATGGCTCCTATGACACGTAGCCGTGCAATAGGCAATGTACCCAACGACCTCATGACGCAATACTATGCGGATCGTGCAGGAGCCGGCCTCATCATCACCGAGGGCGTCGCCCCTTCTGCAAATGGCCTTGGCTACTCGCGCATTCCCGGTTGCTTTACCGATGAGCAGGCTTCCGGTTGGAAAAATATTGCCGATGCGGTACACGCAAAAAGCGGCAAGATATTCATGCAGATAATGCACACAGGTCGGGTGGCCCATCCACATAATATGCCGGAAGGTGCCAAAGTGGTAGCTCCTTCCCCAATTGCCGCCGATGGCACTATGTGGACAGACACACACCAGATGCAGGCACACCCTGTTCCCGAAGAGATACCTTCTGCCGAGATACCAGCACTCATTGCCGAATATGCGCACAGCGCAAAGCTGGCTGTTGCAGCTGGTCTGGATGGTATCGAGATCCATGCTGCCAACGGCTACCTGCCCATGCAGTTCCTCAGTCCTTCGTCCAACCAGCGCACCGACCAGTATGGCGGAACTCCCGAGAACCGCAATCGTTTCGTTTTGGAACTCGCGGCTGCATTGGTGACTGCAATCGGTGCCGACAAAGTTGGTATCCGTCTGTCTCCGTTCAACTCATATAATGGTCTTACACCCGATGCCACTGAAGAAGCACAATACCTGATGCTGACTGAGGGCCTTAGCAGCCTGGGCCTGGTCTACCTGCATCTCGTTACCTACGCTATGCCCAAAGACATGATACCTAAAATGCGCAAAGCGTTCAACGGTACTCTCATTCTGAATGCTGGCTATACGGCCGACCGTGCCTCATCAGACATCGAATCAAACGCCTGCGACCTCGTTTCCTTCGGTAATCCGTTCATCTCCAATCCCGATCTCGTGCACCGCATGAAATCCGGTATCGAGTTGACGCCTCCCGATCCGGCTACATTCTTCACTCCCGGTGCTGAGGGTTACAATACGTACCCCGCGCATCAATAGTATTGCCTTCGTGTACCCGGTGCAGACGATGGATGAAACAGAAGAACCAATGACTACCGGACGACCGTGCAAATGATGGGTACATGATCCTGCAAACAAGAGGCCTCACAATCGTGGGGCCTTTTTGTTTCAGGTTATTTTAACAGTCATGACTGCCGGCATACGGGCACTCTTTCTTACCTTTCCGCATATTGACAACCGCCATCATCATATCGTTGTGCAGCTTGCTGCTCATTGCCTACCTGTTTGATATTACAGCCGGCAAAACACGAATACCAGCCGTGATCCTCTTGTTAGCTCTGGGGCTTACAGTTCAGTACGTACTGCGGTGGCTGCATATTTCCCTGCGAGATCTTACTGTTGCACTGCCCGTGTTGGGCACCATCGGGCTCATTCTCATCGTCTTGGAGGGCGCACTGGAGCTTGAGGTGGCACCCGAAAAGGTGGCAGTAGTAAAGAAGGCAACCTACCTGGCTGCATTACCCATGCTGCTTTTGGTGTTTGCAGGTGCTGCTCTGCTCTTTGCCATAGGGCAGGGCTCGTTCCGCAATCTTGTTATCAACATGGTGCCGTTGGCAGTTATCAGCAGTGCCGTTGCCATTCCCACAGCGCGTGCGCTCAGCCGCGAGCACAACGAGTTTGTGGTCTACGAAAGCAGTCTGTCAGACATCCTCGGTGTTGTCTTCTTCAACTTTGTGGTCACCAACGAGGTCATCAACGGTTGGGCATTCCTTCATTTTGGCGGGCAGCTCGTCATCATGGTGCTTGTCTCATTGGTGGCCACAATCGGCCTTGCGCTCTTGCTCCGCAAGATCGATCACCACGTTAAGTTCATCCCCATTGTCTTGCTCATAGTGCTCATTTACGCGCTTGGCAAAGTCTATCACTTGCCGGGGCTCATCTTCATCCTGTTGCTGGGACTGTTTCTGGGCAATGTGGGTAAGCTCTCCGGCATCAGCATTTTCAGCCGCCTCGATCCCCGCGCGCTCAAGGTGCAGGTGCACAAGTTTGGCGAGCTTGTCACTGAGCTTACATTCCTCACGCGCGCCTCCTTCTTCCTTTTGTTCGGCTATACCATCAATGTATCCGAGCTGGTCGATACCGGTTCTTTATCGGTTGCGCTTGGTCTTGTTGTGGCTATCTTTGCCATAAGGGCGTTATTTCTGCGGATGTTCCGCTTATCGGTATTTCCGTTGTTGTTTATAGCGCCACGGGGCCTCATCACCGTGTTGTTGTTCCTCTCCATACCGGCAACAGCGGTTGTGCCTGTCATCTCCCGCGGACTGGTCATTCAGGTAGTGGTCATTACCGCCCTCATTATGATGGTGGGCACTATGCTGGCAGGTCGTCGCCACCAAAATGATGTTATGCCTTCGTAACAACTGTTATCAGTTATCCAGTTTCACTTCAAGCAGCTTAGGCCAGTTTTTGCCGGTTATGAAGATGCGGTTGCCCGTAGCATCATAGGCTATTCCGTTCAGTACTTCCGGCGCGTCTTCATCGCCCGATAGTGGCGGAATGCCAGTCTGCTGACGCAGTCCGCTCAGGTCCACACGGCCCACCACCTTGCCCGTTGATGTGTCTATCTTCAGTAGCAGGTCCAGTTGCCATTGGTTGGCGTAGATGAAGCCCTTTATCAGTTCCATCTCATTAATGCGGTACACAGGTCCGTGTTCATCCGTCACGGCCAGTTGCTTCACTACCTTGCCGCTGGCCGGCTCCATGAAGTAGAGTACATTGCCGCCATCATTGAAGATGAGGTGAATGCCATTGTTCGTCATGCCCCAACCCTCCTGCGTCGGGAATGGGAACGACCCTTCCTGTTTCAGTGTTTTACTGTTGTAGATAAAACCCTTGCCCTCGCGGTAGGTCAGCTGGTAGAACTTATCGTTCAGCAGGGTCAGCCCTTCGCCAAAGTAGCGCGCGTCCATCTTGGTAGACTGCACTACTTTCCCTGTCGCCAGCTCCACTTTCCTCACGTCCGACTCACCGTACTGACCTACGCTTTCAAACAAAAAGCCATCATGAAACTCAAGCCCTTCGGTAAACGCCTTTGGGTCATGCGGGTATTGGTTCACTATGTTGTAACTGATGGGCACAGGCACCACCACAGCCTCGGCAGGTGCTGTTTCGGTAGTGGTCTGTTCAGCCGGTTTTTCATTGTTGCAGGCGCCCAGCAGCAGTGTCAGGGCCAGCAGTAAGCTATATCTTTTGTGTAGTGTCATGTCGTTTGAATCCTATAAGTGTTCGTTGAGGTGGGGTGGTCTCTGTCTGTTCGTCCTGTGGCGGGAAGGCCATACCCGTAAAGCTCGAATAGAATGCCTCTTCCATACCACGTTGAATGATCTCGTTGGCCTCTTCCATGGTTATCTCGCCCGGCTCCTGAAACATACCCAGGCTCACCATCTCGGGCAGGTCTTTATCCAGATCGCTGTAATGGGGTTGCAGTAGCACCAAGACCTGCCCCGTTATAGTGGGGTTGAAGGAGATGCTGAAGCCTTCCTCATTATAGGTCTTCTTCTCTCCCATAGAGTTGCGGAAGGTGACCAGCATTGGCATTGGGCCCGATCTGAAAGCCACCGACGGCATACGGTTACTCGTGCCCCTTATGTCCTCGTTGAAGGCATGAAGCGTATCCACGTAGAATCCCTGCTTGTAAGTAGCGTTGTTGTTCAGGTGGTCGGCTATCTGCATCAGGTGTTCGCGCAGTTCTTCCGACTTGTGTAACCACTGATCTCTCCTTTCCTTCACCTTGGCATACCCATCGTTGTAGCGGTTGGCTATTTTCAGTATCTCTTCAAACATGGCCGGCATTTTTCACACCCGGCGGTAGCGGCACGGGCGGTTTCAGACGGTGCAAAATAAGGTATTATAGGCAATTTTGCTGCCGGCGCCATACAACACAGGCCGCCGTAGCCACGGCAGCCTGTTTGCGGCATTTTCATGGTGTCAGGCAATTATTCTTCTTCTGAAGATGATAGTTCTTCTTCCGATGACTCTTCGTCCGTTACTTCTTCAGCTTCGTCAAGCAGTTCTTCGTTCACTTCCTCAGCGTCTTCGCCGGTTTCGTCGCTTTCTTCTTCTGTGGTCTCTTCTTCAAAGACAATTGTCTCTGCCTCGGCTGTGGTCTCTTCTGTGTTCTCCACTTCTGTGGTGTTTTCTGTCAGTTGTTGCAATGTGTTTTCCATTTTGTTTGTTTTAGTAGTTAAGAATGTATGCAAAGTATATTCCTTGTGTTACCACAATCTGTATTTGGGAAGATGTAACCCCGAAATAACCCTGCCTCAACATTGCGGCAACCCGGCGGTAATGCTGTGGTAACAGCTATGTTGAGTATATTGCTGCCCGAAAAAAACCTACTATGGTTCTTCGCAGGCATTTTGTGGTGTTGGTAGCAGCTGTGGCCGCGCTTTTGGTGCAGGCCTGCGGTGGTGGCAATAGTATGCCTGCCACCGTCACCTTTACCCAGCATGTGGCACCGGTATTGTATGCCAACTGCGCCATTTGCCACCGCCCCGGTGGGAGTGCCCACTTTTCGCTGGTCTCCTATGCCGATGCCCGCAAGTATGCCGTGGCCAACGCCTACGTCACCCGCCGCCGTATCATGCCGCCATGGCCCGCCGATCCGCACTACACCCAGTTTGTAGGCCAGCGTGTGTTGGACGAACGCGATATAGCCCTGCTCGAAAAGTGGGTAAAGGACGGCACACCCGAGGGCCCTGCCGACAAGTTGCCTGCCCTTCCGCAGTTTCCGTTCGGCTCGCAGGTGGGCACGCCCGATATGCGCATACCCGTGCAGCCCTATCTGCTCCCCGCCGGCAGCACCGACAAGTTCCTGCTGGTGAAGGTGCCTTACGAGCTCCCGGCCGATACTTTCGCCAGCCTTATCGAGTTCATCCCCGGCCGGGCCAACATAGTGCACCACGTAAACGGCGACATGGTGAAGTATGAGGCCGCCCGCAAGACCGATGTGTTTGCCGGCGACCGCATTGTAGAAATGGCCGGCGACACCGCCACGCTGCTGCAGGCATATCAGCGGCTGGGCCTGCCCAACGACGATGGCAGCTACCCTGTATTGCAGAAATCGGTGGTCAATTACCTGCCCGGTGTGTATGGCCAGCGCTACCCCGATGGATTGGGTGGCTACCGCCTGCCGCGCAAGGGCGCCTTTCTGCTCAACGATATGCACTATGGCTTCAACAACAAGGCCGATGTTACCGATAGTTCCTATATCAACATCTTCTTTTCGCCCCTGCCGCCCAACCGGCCGGTGCAGGAGTTTCAGCTGGGCACCTGGGGTGTAGTACCTGCCGAGCCTGATATGCAGATATTGCCCAACACTATCAAGCCGGTGTATAGCAGGTACACAGTGCCGGCCGATATCTCCATCCTTACCATCAACCCGCACATGCACCTGCTGGGCAAAAGTTTTAAGGCCTATGCCCTGAAGCCCGGCGGCGACACCATACGCCTCATCTCTATTCCCCGGTGGGATTTCAACTGGCAGTACTTCTACACCTTTAAGAAGATGGTGAAGGTGCCTGCCGGCAGTATCATAGTGGCCGAGGGTGTTTATGACAATACTACCGCCAACCTCAACAATCCTTTCAGCCCGCCGCGCCTCGTTACCGATCAGAACGGCAGCATGAAGGCCACCGACGAGATGTTCCAGTTCATTGTTACCTATGTTCCCTACCAACCCGGCGACGAGGAGGTGAGTCTGGAACGGAAGCGATAGGCATATAGTTGAATGGTACAATATCATTAACTTTACCAAAAACAACAGTATATGAAGATCACATTTCTTGCCCTCGCCACCGCAGTTATAGCGGCAGCATCGGGCACTACCTATGCGCAGCAGGCGCAACTGAAACCCGGAGACGGCATGCCACGTGTCAGCACTGAAATGTACAGCGCAACCGATGGTTCCCTCATCCCCTATTACAAAACCGCCGACAAGAACGGCATGCTGGTGATCTTCTCTTGCAACACCTGCCCCTACGTGGTGAAGAACGAAGAGACCATCCGCAAGACCATTGCCTACGCGCGTCAGCACCATGTGGGTGTGGCTATCATCAACTCGAACGAGGCTAAGCGCGATGGTGATGATGCTTTTGATGCCATGAAGGGTTATGCAGCCAAACAAGGTTACACAGTGCCCTACCTCATGGACAAAGACTCTAAACTGGCCGATGCATTTGGTGCCAACCATACACCCGAGGTGTTCCTCTTCAGCAACCAGAACACTCTGGTGTACAAGGGTGCTATGAACGACAACCCTGCCACCCCTGCCGAGTCAAAAGTATCTTACATCAACAATGCTATTGATGCCATGATAGCCGGCAAGGCCGCAGATCCTGCAGCTACAAAATCAATAGGTTGCAGCATCAAGCGCAAATAAGGCCTCCTCTTCCCGGCCCTCTCCAAAGGAGAGGGTGGTTATCTTGCATTTAATTAGTTTCTCTTACTTACAGCCGTGGCGACAGCCGCGGCTTTTTTTGTAGCGGTGGGGAGAATCCTCATTATCAGTTCTGCGAACGTAAAATGCCATAGTTACGGCAAACTGACTGCGCATTTTTTTCTTTTCGTCTATTTTGTCTAATTCATTGATTGTCAATAAAAAGGTGGGAAGTTCTGCTTCTTCCCGAATGCTTTCGGGACAGGCAAAACTTCTCAAAACTG
>JACSRV010000168.1 GCA_014879545.1 Chitinophagaceae bacterium
CGTATACCGCATTTTGTTATTGGTTGCTAAAATAGGGTTTTGTTCCCATTAGCCATATTTTTGTTACTATTAACACAATATAAACAGGAGGTTACCATGATGATTTTTTTTTTTTTAGGTGCTCTTTTCTTATTAGCCTTACTTCTTGTGTTTCTTTATTTTTTTTGTATCTGCACCATCGAGGGTTTTACTTTTTTGTAAAAGCGTGATTTGTTTTCTGATAATGGAATTTGTATTCGTTATAAACCATTCCTGATCAAGAGTAATGCTGGCGTGGGTCGAGAAAGTCCTAATTTCTTCATCTGTTGCATCCTGATAATATGCCGCCAAGCTGAATATTTTATTGGCATTGGAGTATGAGACAAAATAAAGCCTCTCATTTTTGTGTACTGCGTTCACAATCGTCTCAACGACAAAAGCATTATTCTCCAATTTATCATAAGTTTGGTTACTGTAAAAAATAACACTCCTATTCTTTAGGAGTTTGCGCTTGTCGAAATTTTGGAAGTAATAAACTCCATCTTCATACCAAAAAAGAGTTTTGATATCCTCACTTGCCAAATCTAAATCCGCTATGCCAATTGGATTATCAGCCACCTCAAGAACATTATCCGGCAGGGCCAATTTCACGTATAGGATTTCATTGTTGTCTATGTTGTAATTGCCATCAAATACTATTTCCTCAACGTCATCAAACAGCGCAGCACCTCCGGTAACAAATATCTCCCTTATTTCGGGTATGATTTTTTGTGTCAGAAGGATTTTTCTGACATCTCCGCTTTCCAAAATGCAAAAAAAGTTGCAGTCGATTATTGTTTGTTTTTTCATAGTTAGGAAACGTTTACTATCATGTGATCGCTCAGTAGGACATAGCGCTTTATTTCGTCCCTGTTAATTAGTTTCTTTTTTGACAGCATCAAGTGAGTTACTTCCTCTCGGGTTTGTACTTCGTAGTGCTTATACCCTAGGAACAACCTATAGTTCAGGTTGTAGTGATAAGAATCCTTGCTTATGTAGGCTTGAACAAAACAGAGAATCAAGAAGCCCAATAAATAGATCACATCAGCATCGCTATGTATTAAAAATTTTGCCCAAGGCAAAATGTAACTGATTAACACGGATGTGAAGTTCACATCCGCTGGTTTTATTGACTTAATTTGAATTGACCAAGGAGTAAGGGAGTTCACCGCTTTTTTCATCAAAAAATTTGATAATAAGACAATCAGTGCAAAAAGAAGAAGCTGCCAGTGGTTTTTTATTATTTCTGTGATTCCGAGGCGGATTTTTTCTGCACTATCTATTGATATATGAAAAGATAATTGGTCGCGTTTTTGTAATGTATTTATCAGCCAAAATATCAGCAGGACGGGCGAAAACCCTGTAAGTGGCAATAAAAGCTTTAAGAAATTCGAATACATTTTATTCCTGTATTAGCATCTGGGCTTAAATATACAAAAACTAGCAATAGTATCAAGGTATCAATTGTTAGGCACTCTGCCACCTGCATGAAATCAAAGGCGCGGCACTTATTTCGCGTGTTACCGAAAGCGGAAAGAGATGGCACAGTTTACTTCGTGGAGAATGTTATTGGTGCTATAGAGCATGGTAGCGCCAAAGAACATCAGCCGTTGGCTTTGGGAAAAAAATCGCTTTCTATTTCCAAGATTGTTTTTTCTATATGCTCGAAATATTCTGTACCCAAACTTTCTAAGAATCCTTGAAGCATAAAAGGCTCTTTCAGGAGATTTAATATACCCGGTTGCACTTGAAAGTCCCATAGCTTGTTTGTGCTACGAAAGAATTCTGCTTCATGCGTATAAATTTGAAGGAACGTGACGGCCCTGCTTTCGCTTAGGTTTATTTCCATTACAGCTACATATCTTGCCACCTTCTTTCTATCTATATATGGGATGCCGATTACTATGACGGACTTCGTGGGCATCAACTGCATCTTCACCTCATTGGTTGCACGTGCGAAATCTTCCAGTAACCGTTTCGGTTGTTTTCCCTCTAGATCCTTTTTGGGATAGATTGAATGGACGATTTTGGTATCACGGTAGAGGATGAGATTGAATTCCTTCGCTTCGCCATTGGAGCCGATGAAGCTTGATGATTTGCCAATATATTTTCTAAAGTCCTTGCCGTCCTTATGTTCCTTTGAGTCGATCAATCCATAGAGAAAAACATCATCCGCAATCTTCCTATAATCCTCGAATGGGATAGACCGATCCGTAAACTTGCTAGGATTGCCTTGTTTACCTTTTCCGAAGTAATGGGCCGATGAGCGAAACTGATGTCGCATATTTATATGCTGCCACCCTGTATCATCGTTGCCATGAAAATGAATAAGCCCTGTACCCGAAACCATTAAAATCCTGTCCCAATTGTTATTTCTCTGCATCGCCCCCATAACGATGCCCATATTCCAAATTGGATCACGAGCCTCCTTTTCTAGTTGGTCAATCTGCTCTTTAGTGAGATGGTTTCTGTTCTCCTCCATAAATAAAATGCAATTTAGGTAGAAGTATTTGTAACGTAAACCCTTTCGACTAATGAGTCTCTGAGACTCATTAGTCGTAGGACTGTTGTAGTATAAGAAAAAAGCCTTCAGGTTTTTACACCTAAAGGCTTGATTTTCAATGTAGCGAGAAGGAGATTTGAACTCCCGACCTCAGGGTTATGAATCCTGCGCTCTAACCGCCTGAGCTACCTCGCCAAAAAAATTGGACTGCAAAGGTAGAAAAAATATTGAAACAAACCACATCACTACTCCCAATTTTCAAATTTGGGGCTGAATGCGGACTTCCACGGCAATTCCTGTCCAAAATCAGGCTTCCTGGACAGATGCATTGGTATGCAGAACAGGTGGGAAAGGGTAACTTTATAATATTTCTGATGCAAGTTCTTCCACCTATGAGACAGATATACCGTGCCGCAGCAGTCGTTTTCTGCGTTTTGTTTGCAGCCCATGTATGCAATGGTCAGCATCGCTTCCATACCGTGTATGCAGAAACCGGATTTTACGGAGAGCTTGACTTCAAGAATTCGTGGCTCACAACCGCTAATGCAGGGGTAGTAGTGGCCGGGAATAAACGACTCTTCCTTGCCGCCGAAGGGAATTTCTATAGATTCTGGAATACGGCCTACAGCAGCCTGGGGATAGGTGTGAGGCCGGCTTTACGCTTTTACCCGCTAAAACGGGAAAAATGGGGCCTTTTCGGCGGTTTAAAGGGTGGCATCATCTACATGCTGCCCGAATACCCTTATACAGCAGTCAATTTTACGCTTCTTGCAGATGCGGGCGCCCAGTTCAGTCTGACGAAACATTTATCTTTTTATGTGGCAGGTGGCTTCATGCACTACTCCAACGGCAAAAGAAAGGGCAATGTGTTGAACCCTACCTGGGACGGATTGGGTGGACACACCGGTATTGTGTATCGCCTGACGTAGGGGGCGTTTCGGTTCCTTGTCTTTTTTCTGCGCTATATTGCGTGTTATTATCCGGCAATAAACGATGGTAAGGTTCATTTTATTTTTTGTTTTAGCGTCAGCCGCGCTCATTTCGTGCAAGAAAGACGCGCTGAAGTATAGCCGCGTGAAACAACTGACCACAAACACCACTTACCGGATCAACAACATTGCAGTGCTGGATGATACCATCTGCATTGCAGGCGGCGGATCTACATTTTACAGTTCGTTGATACTGCGGTCGGCCGACGGTGGCTATTCCTGGTTGAATGATTCTTCTACTGTGGCGCCCAAGGAAATGTATGGCATGGGTATTTCGCAGGACGGGCGGATCTTTCTGAGCGGTGTAGACGGCTGTGTGCTGCATTCTGCCGACAAGGGGCTGACGTGGCAATTTCACCGGATAGACAACTGGCTGGTGTATAGGGGCGGGAGTTTTACGACAAACGATACGGGAATATTTGTGAGTACGGTGCTGCAGCGTCAGTGCACCATAACGCGGGTAGATACCGCTTTCAAGATCATAGATGAAAAGACGTTCGATTTCGGACTGAACGGAATTCTGATGAAAGACAGCCGCACCGGATTTGTATATGGCTATGGTGTGATCATGAAAACCACGAATGGTGGCAACACCTGGCACTACCTGAAAGTGGATGGTGACAATTTCACGGCCATGAGCCGGCGCGGCAACAAGCTGTGGGTGTGTGGATCGGCAGGCAGCATCTTTTACTCCGCTGACGAAGGAGGAACCTGGCAATGCTACAGAAACGGCAATGACCTTACACAGAAGCGCATTATGCTGCGTGCCATTCTGTTTACCGACGACCAGCACGGCTGGGTAGCAGGAGAACACGGAGTGGTAATGTACACAAACAATGGCGGCAGGAACTGGATGGAGTATGAACGATTCACGGACCAGACACTTCGATCGATAACTCAATGCGCGGACGGAAATATGCTGATAGCCGGTGATAACGGAAGCATATTCCGCATTGCACAATAACCATCCAACTCCAGCAATCTGAGCAACCTAATGAGAAACCCCCTATCCATTCTGGCATGTTTTGTCATCTGCATTGCGCTGGTTTTCTTCCGCATCAACAACTCTGACCTTACGGCTGGGCACAAACCTCTGAAAATAACAGAATGGGATGCATTTGGCTACTACATGTACCTTCCGGCATTCTGTATCTATAACGATCATAAACAACTGAACTGGCTGGACACCATAGAAAAGAAATATGGCGTGACGGGAGGCAATGGCTGGCAGGCATTGAAGCAGGATAATGGCAACTATGTCTTCAAGTATCTGGGTGGTGTTGCGTTGATGCAGTTGCCATTTTTTGCTGCGGGTCATTTTGTTGCACAACACAGCCACTATCCGCCCGATGGGTATTCACCACCCTACCAATACGCACTCGGCTTCGGTATCATCTTTTACTCGCTGCTGGCACTGCTGCTACTGCGCACAGTACTGCTCAGATATTTCGACGATAAGGTAACAGCCATCACGTTGCTGTTGCTGTGCCTTGCGAGCAACTACATTCAGTATGCCGCAGTTGACAGCGGCCAGAGTCACGCCTATCTATTCGTTCTTTATGCGGCTATATTGTATACCACTATACGCTGGCACGAAAAGCCTACCCTGCTATTTGCAAGCCTTACAGGATATGTGATAGGCCTTGCCACCATGACGCGCCCAACTGAGGCTATAATGCTTTTCATTCCGCTGATGTGGAATACACACACACGAGAAGCTGCAACTGCCAAATGGACAATGGTAAAAAGCAACCGTAGCCACCTGACGGGTGCGATGGCAGGTGGCCTGACGGGTATACTGCCTCAGCTACTGTACTGGAAGAACACAACAGGTTCGTTTATGTTTGACGTAGGCAGTAAATGGGATTTTCTGAATCCTCATTTCCGCGTGTTGTTCGGCTGGGAAAAGGGGTGGTTCATCTACACACCGGTCACCCTGCTTTTTGTGGCGGGCATGTTCTTTATCAAAAAATTCCCCTTTCGGAAGTCGGTATTGTGGTTCTGTCTCCTTAACATCTACATCATCATAGGGTGGCACGAATGGCGCTATGGCGGCAGTTATTCAACACGCGCGTTGGTGCAGAGCTATGCGGTGTTCGCGCTGCCGCTTGCAGCTATCACCAACAAACTGATGCTACAACGATTCCGTGTATTGTTTTTGGCGGCAGGCGTATACCTCATAGCTGTTAACTTCTTCCAGATAGGTCAGTACAATGCAACCATACTTCACTACGATGACATGAATCGACAGTACTATGGTGCGATCTACCTGAACCCGCAACCTACACCGGCAGATATGAGTCTGCTGGACACCGATGAAATTCTGAAAAACGAAAAAGACTATAAAAAAACAATTCTATTCCGCAGCGAGACTAATAGAGAAATCGCCTTCACCGCCGGTGGCAGCGACACTATAGCTGTGGTGCAACTGCAACAGATACCTTATGCGGAAACGATATTGAAAGTAGAAGCATCTTTGTTTGCACCCGGCCATCTGTGGCAAAGCTTCCTACACACTGAAATGACCATGAAGGATTCGGTGAAGCGAAACAGGGTGCGCTTGTTCAGCCCTATCAGCAAAGACAGTTTAACGAACGAATACACGTCGTTCATGCAAATACCTATCAGGGCCGATAATGGTACCGTTAGCGTATATATCTCGTCATCGTCAGACTTCAAGGGAACAGTAAAAAGTGTGCGTGTAAGCCTGTTGCAAAATAAACACTAGTGCATTCTGTCGCCACGGGGCACCAGCTGCTGCAGCACACCCTCTTCTATCTTCAACCATTGCTGCCACGCTTCGCGCACTTTGGCTGCATCGAAATATTGTGTAGCCAGATCTATGAACAATCTGTAGTGACCGGCTTCTGACACCATGAATTTGTGGTAAAATTTCCTGAGTGCTTCTTCTTCCAGGTTCTCTGACAATAATCTGAATCTTTCGCAGCTACGCGCTTCTATAAGCGCGCATATCATCAGTTTGTGCAGCAGCTTTTCTTCACCATGCACATTCTTCGGTTCGTTTGCCAGCAGCAGATTCACGTACTCATCCTTTCGTTGTTTACCCAGTACAAAACCCCGCTTTTTCATCTCAGCCCACACCATCCGAAAATGCCCCCATTCCTCTGTAACTATCGGAGACAGTGCATTCACAAGATCTTCTCTGTCGGCGTAGCGCTGAATAAGTGTGATGCACTGTGTAGCCGCCTTTTGTTCGCAAAATGCGTGATCGGTAAGTATCTCTTCCAACGACACCGAAGCAAGATCGGCCCATCGTGGGTCGGTAGGCATTTTCAGTCCTAGTATCGAATTATCTGCTGTGCTCATTCCTCTCTATTATTCTATTTCGTCAATTCTTCTTTTATCTGCTTTGTAAGGCGTTCCGCCCATATTGCGTACTCCTTTCCGGACGGGTGCAACTCATCGGCAACAAGGTATTCGGCATCATTTCCGTGCAACCTTGTACTATCTGTAATGTCTAGATGATGACAACCATTAGTCAACGTAATTCTACGGCATGAAGCATTGTAAGCGTCTATCTCGCTTGCCACTTTAGCACGGTCTCTGTCGGCCGCAAAAGGTGTTACGCCCCAATCAGGTATCGACAACACAAAAACACGGTTTGTATTGTTTCCGGCAAATCCTATTGCTGTGTGGAGCAATTGAAGAAATTCCTCTTCATAATTTTCTATGCTGCGACCACGATATTGATTGTTTACACCGATCAATAATGTTACAAACGAGAACGTATCGCGGATGTTGTGTTCCCTTATTGATGCAGCCAACTCATCGGTGGTCCATCCGGTAGTTGCAATGATAACGGGATCAACCACCTCGATGCCTGATGAACGCAACAGCCGTGTGGTCTGATTTGGAAAATTATCCGAAGCGGGCACTTGCTCTCCTATGGTGTAAGAATCGCCCAGGGCTAAATAAGTGTACATTCTTTCTCTTGTCTTTTATTGTGAAAACATTTCCCGGCAGTGCATTACAGCTTCCTGTGTGCTTTAAATTCTTTGTTGCGATCGAACAAGTAACGATAGGTAATAAGCTTGCGCGAGCGCTTGGTTCCAAGACTCTCGGCAATGTTGATCATCTTCGGATTGAAGTCTCCGATCCATTGCATCTCATAATCAGTGTACTTGCCCATTGGCTGAATGACACTTGCCCCTGAAACAATCAGAAAGCCGTCTACACCCTTACCCTGATATTCGGGGATCACACCAAAGATGATGCCTACGAAACGGTTGCACTTCCCAAATTGTTTCAGCAGCAAAAACTGAATTTTCTGCAACAAGCCAAACTTGCCATTCAAATGTTTGAAGTACTGATTCAGGTCGGGCAGGTTGACCCACATGGCAATGGGCTGCTCCTTGTGATATACAAACCAGACCAGGTCTGCATCCATCACGGGTTTCATGGTCTTAAACAGCTTCAGCACTGCCTTCTCTTCCATTTCCTTTCCCTCACCATGGCCTGCCCATGCCTTGTTGTAGATGTAGGCAAAATCGCGTGCGTATTTTTCCAGTTTGTTCTTTTCTATTCGTCTGGCAGAATACTCCGGATTGGCTGCATAGGCGGCATGCCGCTCGTAAAATTTCTCTTGCAAACGCGCGTGTACCTGCAGCGAAAAACAAATCTGGTTGAAGTAAGTCCTGAAGCCATATTTTTCAAAAAAATCAGCATAATATGGCGGGTTGTAGGTCATGCCATATAACGGTGGATAGAAGCCCTCAACCAATAGCCCCCACCACTTGTCGCGCTCGCCGAAATTGATTGGTCCATCCATTGCTTCCATGCCCCTTTCCCTGAGCCATTCCCTGCAATGATCGAACATGAAAGCCGCGTGTTCGTAGTTGTTATCACACTCAAAGAAACCTACACCACCGGTGGGTTGCTCCTGCTTGTATTGCCTGTTCACAAATGCGGCTATGCGTCCTACTACCCTATCGTTCTCGTCCTTCAAAAGCCACCTTTTGCATTCACCACGTTTAAAGAACTTGTTCTTTTCCACGTCAAACACCTCTTCAATATCCTTATCCAACGGACGTATCCAATTGGGGTCGTTGGCATAAAGGTCCACCGCAAGCTGAATAAATGCCTTTTTGTCGGTGGCCGTCTGCACTTCGTGCATTCGCATATGTACTGTTCTTTTAGGTTTGCTAAGGTAATGCGATTGCGGGAAAAGTCTGTTCAATGTTGGCCGGACGCATAAACACGTCAAAAATTAGAATATTTTTATTTTACATTTTATATTTTTCATTTCATAGAATATATTCAATCAATATGCTACCCGTTCTGTTGTGTTTTGTCAAAAAAATGTGGCATAATTTCCACACAATATCAGTTGGTAGATTCAAAAATTGTGTAGAAATTTACTCATATACATAAAACACAACCAGTAACTCGATGAAAAAATACTGATGATCTTTGTCTCTGTAATGCCGGCAAATACCAAGCCCGGAGCGGTTTGAGACAGTGATACAAAAGCATTTCTTAGTGATTGAATGGTTTAAAAAACGAAGCGTATGGAATTTAAGAAATTAGCATCAATGAATATTGCCATCATCGGCAATACCGACATCGCAGTAAAGTATGCAACAGCATTCGCCGCATCAGATCATGAAGTATATATGGCTACCAAACCCGGCGACATTGCCGGCGTGGGAGTACCTGACGCGGAAGGAATAAATGCATGCACTATTTCTCAGGCCGCTGCTATAGCCGACCTCATCATAATTGCAACTGAACCTAAAGATGTGCGCGAGGCAGCATATTGGTTGGAAGACGTGCGCAAAAAGGTGATCATTGACGTCACATCGAATGTGATGGTACCTGAACATGAAAAAGTCTCAACTACCTGCGCCATCACCACCATCACGGGGTCAGCTCATGTTGTGAAGATGTTCAACACAGCGGGATATGCGCAAATGCTAACGCCTATTTTCGGCGTTCAGGTGCCGGAGCTACTGATACTAAGCGACAGCCTTAAGGGCAAGGAAATAGCCAAAATTATGGCCATAGAGATCGGTCTCACGAAATTTCATGATTTTGGGGGTACGCAGAACATTCCTCTGTTTGCGGAGATGACAACCGCATGGAGGGCGCTCAGGCACAATTACACAAAAGTCAAGTTGCTCGCAGAGAAGAAGTAGCCCCTATTTCAGTTTCACCTGCACAGACTGGATGATCTGCGGATCACCCGTCTTGGTAGAATTGATGAATGCGATCACCCTACAATTTGCCGGATTCAGTACGTTCGTCAGTTTGTACTTATAGTTCTTTATGAATGCCCTTCCGGGTTCTTTTACCGCAACGGAAGTCAGTATCGGATCTCCATATGGTGCACTTGTCACCATTCCACGAAAAACGTTGGTAAACACATACGCTTCATCGTAGCCGGGATGTACCGGATGTGTGCTCGGATATTCCTGCTTGTCGATCATACTGTCCTCTACGACCACGATAGAAATGTTGTGCGGAAAATCAACCTTGCTTGTATACACGAGTGTTGCACGAATAGAAGCGATAGAATCAGTGGCGTTATATTCGCTTTCAATTTTCAGATTCACAGGTGAAGGCACATTGAGGCGGGCATCAATAGTGCTGGACCAAACACTCCTATCAAGTTTTATAGAACCACCGTTTGCCACACGCTCCACGCCACCTGCCGGTATAGCACTTACGCCTGAATATATATCAGTAGCTATTAGTTTCGCCTGTGGGTGGCGGAAGTCATATTTCGCATCATGTGGCGGACGGGTCTGCGTGATCCCTTCGAAGTAAAGACCAATGATATTTATGCGGCCTGGCTCATGGCTTTTCTTTATTTCGGTAAGTAATTCATGCGCGGCAGGGCAATTGCTGCAGCTCTGTCCTGTGAATTCTTCAACAAGAACATTGTGTTTTTCGGCGGCAGGCACTGTGGGCAACACAAAGGTTGTGTCTTGCGCGATGGGCTCTCCAAAATTAATTACAGGTGCCTTCTCTTCGCATGAAGCAAGCAGAACAATAAACGAGGCTGCAAGTAGTACTTTTCTCATAAAACCTAAATGATGAACGAATTTAAGAAGAAAACGACATTCAAAAACCTATGGAGGTCAGTCTCTTACATTTCGGTGACGGTAGCCGGAGCATCGTAATGACTGCTGTTAAGCTCAGGATTAGCGCGCTCAGCAGCTTCAATGTCAACGAACGAGGATAATGTCTCACCCCGGTTCTTACGCACAGCAACAGTGTGCTCGAAGTGCGCAGATGCCTTTCCGTCTTTCGTAACGACCGTCCAGCCATCATCAAGCGTATATACCTCTCGTGTACCCAGATTGATCATCGGCTCGATAGCCAGCACCATACCTTCCTTAAGGCGTTTCCCATCGCCTCTGCGGCCGTAATTAGGCACCTGAGGGTCTTCATGTAACTTCTTGCCTATTCCGTGGCCTACAAGGTCTCTTACAACACCATAAGGGTGCAATTTTGAGCAATACTGCTCAACCGCATAAGATATATCCCCCACACGATTGTTATCGTGTGCCTGTTCTGCGCCTTTAAATACTGAGTCGCGGGTCACTCGGAGCAACTGAAGCACCTCCGGCTGCACATTACCGATGGCAAATGTGTAAGCAGAATCGCCGTGATATCCGTTCATGTACACGCCACAGTCAACGGATATGATATCTCCGTCTTTCAGCTCGTATGCGCCCGGGAAACCATGCACCACGACTTCGTTCACAGAAATACAGAGTGTGTACCTGAAACCATTGTATCCCTTGAATGACGGCACACCGCCATTGTCGCGGATAAAGGTTTCGGCCATTTTGTCGATAGATAATGTGGTGATACCGGGTCTGAGCATTTTGGCTACTTCGGTATGGGTGGCAGACACAAGCAAGGCACTTTTGCGCATTACTTCTATCTCCTGATTGGTCTTGATATGGATCATGATTCAAAAAAAAGGCCTGTCTATCCGACAGGCCGTAAAGATATGGAAAAGATTTTTTTGCCTGCTTAAGCTGATACACTCCTCGATGGTGTAGTTCCGCCGGTTGTACCAGATACTGTGCGACCTGTGATACGACCTGTCTTCATCAGACCATCGTAGTGGTTCATCAGCAAATAGCTCTCAACCTGCTGCAGCGTATCGAGAATAACACCTACGCCGATGAGCATTGATGTACCACCGAAGAATGACGCGAAGCCACTAGTAACGCCCATAAGTGAGGCCAGACCAGGTAGGATACCGGCAATTGCCAGGAACACAGCACCCGGAAGGGTAATACGGTCCATGATAGTGGCGATGTAGTTGGCAGTATCTTCACCCGGCTTAACACCCGGAATAAAGCTGTTGTTACGCTTCAGGTTATCCGCCATCTCTGTAGGATTGAAGATAAGCGCTGTATAGAAGTACGTGAACGCTATCACCATTACTGCATAGATCAGATTGTAGAGAAGCGTCGTGTTATCAGACATTGCCTTCAGGAAGCCACTCGCACTTTCGTTGGTTGTGAAACCGGTAAAGATAGTAGGGATGAACATCATTGCCTGAGCAAAGATGATAGGCATCACACCTGCAGAGTTAACTTTCAAAGGAATGAAATCACGTGAGCCGCTCACTTCTTTTGCAGCATTCGTGCTACCGATGATACGACGAGCGTAGTTCAGCGGAATTTTACGGACACCTTGTGTAAGAAGGATAAGGCCGATGATAACAGCGATGAAAATAGCGATCTCTATGAGGAAGATGAGGAGTCCACCACCACCACCTTCGTTCTTGAAGCTAAGCTCCTGAACGATAGAGTGAGGGAAACGGGCAAGGATACCCACCATGATGATTAATGAAGTACCATTTCCTATACCACGATCGGTGATCTTTTCACCCATCCACATCACAAACAAAGTACCGGCAGTAAGAACTACTACAGTTGACAACCAGAACATGAACACACTAAACTCAGGCGCAAGAGATGAAGCATATTGCGGAGAACGCAGGTAAGCAACATATGCGCTGGCCTGGAAAGCAGTAACGATAACTGTGAGGTAGCGAGTGTAAGAGTTGATCTTGCGACGACCACTGTCTTCTTTCTGCATTTTAGCAACCTGGGGGATAACGATACCCGCGAGCTGCATGAAGATAGAAGCAGAGATATATGGCATTACACCAAGTGCAAAAATTGACGCACGACTGAATGCGCCACCTGCGAACATGTTGAGGATACCCAATATGCCACCGGGACCACCATCGTCAGCAAGTTTAGAGGGGTTGATACCTGGAAGGGCGATGTAACAACCAACACGATAAACCAAAACAAGCACTATTGTGTAAACAACTGTCTCTTATACACATCT
>JACSRV010000224.1 GCA_014879545.1 Chitinophagaceae bacterium
CTATTTCATACACTGCTTGCAAAAAGGACGCATGCGAAAACGTGATCTGCCTTAATCTTGGTGCCTGCGACGGTGGTAAATGTGTGTGTCCCACCGGTTTTGAAGGTGCGCGCTGTGAAAAACTGAGCCGGGATAAGTTTATCAAGACCTATAACGGGTACGATACCTGCAACTACACTACACTCGACTCTACCCGCATCGATGTGTATCCCATCTTTTTTATTGCTTTGCAGAACGATCCGCGTAGTATGATGATGAAAAACATCCTGCACGATATGGATGACAGTGCGCTCTGTACTATGCAGGGTACCGATACGTTCTCTTTTCAGGGTAGTAACAACACGCTCACTTACGTGGGGGGCGGCAAAATGAGGAACGATTCTATCTGGCTTGCATACCGTGTAGAGCGCGACACTACCGGCTATACCTGCACTTTCTTCGGCCAGGGACTTAGGTGATTTTCGTCAGGAATAATTTTTGACTATCGTTTCATTGTGCTTGCATTAGTACGTTGTCGTATTTTTGCAGCATAAAATTCATATCCAATGTATCCAGAACAATTAGTGGCTCCGATGAAAGCCGAATTGACGAGTCAGGGTTTTACCGAATTGATATCTTCGGCCGATGTAGATAATAGTTTGAGTAAGGAAGGCACCACTTTGCTGATGATCAATAGTGTTTGCGGTTGCTCTGCCGGCACTGCAAGACCGGGTGTATTGATGGCAGTGAAGAACGCTGCTAAAGTGCCTGATCGCCTTACTACCAGTTTTGCCGGTGTTGACACAGAAGCTGTTAAGCACGCCCGTGCCAACTACTTGCTTCCTTACCCTCCGTCTTCACCTGCCATCGCTTTGCTCAAAGACGGTAAGTTGGTGCATATGATCGAGCGTCACAATATTGAAGGCCGTTCCGCACAAATGATCGCTGCCAACCTTATTCAGGCATTCGATACATATTGCGGTTAGTTTTATAGAACGAAAGATCTCTTTTTTTTGAAGGCGGGGTAAAATCCCGCCTTTTTCATTTGAGTGCATGAACAGGAACCGTTAACTTAGCGGCGCAAAAACAAAAATATGACACCACAGAAGATAACCATGGGTGCCAATGGGCAACTGAATGTACCTGATAATCCGATTGTTCCATTTATTGAAGGTGACGGCATCGGTCCCAATGTGTGGAGTGCCAGCAAAAAGGTGCTCGATGCGGCTGTAGCACATGCTTATGGCGGCAAACGCAAGATAGAGTGGATGGAGATCCTCGCTGGTGAAAAGGCTTTCAATAGTACCGGAGAGTGGTTGCCGGCGGCTACACTGGATGCTGCCCGCGAATACCTTGTTTCCATAAAAGGGCCCCTCACTACACCTGTCGGTGGTGGTATCCGTTCGTTGAACGTTGCCATGCGTCAGGAGCTTGACCTCTACGTATGTCTTCGTCCGGTAAAGTGGTACACGGGTGTTCCATCTCCGGTTGTTCATCCTGAAAGGGTTAACATGACCATCTTCCGCGAGAATACTGAAGATATCTATGCAGGTATTGAGTTTGCCGCCGGCACGCCGGAAGTGAATAAATTGATGACCTTCCTGAAGGAAGAAATGGGTGTAGGCAAGAAGATTCGCTTCCCCGAGTCTTCTGCACTGGGTATCAAGCCGGTTTCAAAAGAAGGTTCAGAGCGTTTGGTGCGTGCGGCTATCCAATATGCCTTAGATAACAATATGCCTTCAGTTACCATCGTGCACAAAGGCAACATCATGAAGTTCACTGAGGGTGGCTTCAAGGTGTGGGGATACGAGCTGGCAGAGCGCGAGTTTGGCGACAAGGTCTATACCTGGGGACAGTGGGAGAACGCCAAGAAGACACAAGGCGAAGACGCTGCTAATGCGCAGATGAAGACCGAGCAGGCAGCAGGCAAGCTCATTGTGAAAGATGTGATCGCAGACAACTTCCTGCAACAGATACTCCTTGCTCCGCAAGACTATTCTGTAGTAGCCACACTCAACCTGAATGGTGACTATATATCAGATGCTGCTGCCGCTGCAGTAGGTGGTATCGGCATCTCTCCTGGAGCCAACATCAACTACAAAACAGGTCATGCGGTGTTCGAAGCAACGCACGGCACTGCACCACGTTTTGCCAACACTAACACAATGAATCCATCTTCGCTTTTACTGAGCGGTGTCATGATGCTGGAATACATGGGCTGGATTGAAGCTGCCAAACTCATCGAGGA
>JACSRV010000112.1 GCA_014879545.1 Chitinophagaceae bacterium
AAAACGCAGTATCATAAAACACTGTTTTGATGGTCCGCTTGATCGGATGTAACTTGTTATCGGTTTGATACGATCATACAATGAGATTGTTGTAAAACACCTCTGTCCACTGTAAACAAATTGCAGTACTAACAAAATGGCAGTAAACAAAAATCAGGATTATCTAACCAACGTGTAAACCTATTTCAGGACGATGCAACCTATTTTAGGACGTTACAACTGCGCAGTTTTTGGGAAGCAGGTGAGAAGAAGTGCGCAGTTTTTGCGCAATTACGCCCGTCCGGAAAGCATTCGGGAGGAAGCGATCCACACATCTGATGCCCAACCACCCATTGATTATCAATAAAAACCTGCGCAAAACGACAAAATGAAATAATATCAGGAAAAATTACGCACCAACGACCATATTTGTAGCAATCTCAACCAATACAAAAAGCCATAATCCGCACTCCTAATCCCCCCGCATCTTACTATTAATTATCTTGCAGCCTGAAATGGAATACAAAAGGATATTGATCACAGCAGCACTACCCTATGCCAACGGGCCGGTGCACATTGGCCACCTCGCAGGATGCTACCTGCCGGCTGATATATATACAAGGTATCAGCGCGCGCAAAAAAGAGATGTAAAATTTGTGTGTGGCAGCGACGAGCACGGTGTGCCCATCACCATCAGAGCTATGAAGGAAGGCGTGACGCCTCAAGACGTGGTGGATAGATACAATGCTATCATCCGCAACAGCTTTGCCGATATGGGCATTTCCTTTGATATATACTCCCGCACTTCCAACAAAACCCATCACGAAACGTCACAGGCCTTCTTCAAAAAGCTCTATGACGATGGCGTTTTCGAAGAACGCGAGACCGAACAATACTACGACGAGGAAAAGAACACATTCCTCGCCGACCGTTACATTGTAGGTACCTGTCCGGTTTGCAGCAATCCGAACGCCTACGGCGACCAGTGCGAAAAATGTGGCTCTACCCTATCTCCGGAGCAACTTATAGATCCGCGTAGCGCCTTGAGCAGTGCTCCTTTGGTTAAAAAAACGACTAAACACTGGTACTTCCCACTCGATAAGTACGAAGGATGGCTGAACGAATGGATCGTAGAAGGCAAAAAGGATAGTTGGAAATCGAACGTTTACGGGCAGTGCAAAAGCTGGATCGACAGCGGTCTGCAGGCACGCGCCATGACCCGCGATAGCAACTGGGGAGTACCGGTTCCATTGCCCGGCGCCGACGG
The DNA here is from genome assembly GCA_014879545.1 of Chitinophagaceae bacterium. Classification (GTDB taxonomy): domain Bacteria; phylum Bacteroidota; class Bacteroidia; order Chitinophagales; family Chitinophagaceae; genus Nemorincola. The sequence goes on from JACSRV010000112.1 coordinate 1,247, forward strand.
AAAGGTGCTGTATGTATGGTTTGATGCCCCAATTGGTTACATCAGCGCCACCAAAGAACTCACCACTCAATGGGCCGATTATTGGTGTAGTGAAGATACCAAGCTGGTACACTTCATTGGAAAAGATAATATAGTATTCCATTGTATCATTTTCCCTTCAATGCTCAAGGCACACGGAGGTTTTGTTCTGCCCGAAAATGTACCGGCCAACGAATTCCTAAATATTGAGGGACAAAAGGTCTCTACATCAAGGAACTGGGCGGTATGGGTCGATGAATATGTAAAAGACTTCCCCGGCCAGCAGGATATGCTACGTTATGTACTTTGTGCGAATGCTCCGGAATCGAAAGACAATGACTTTACATGGAAGGACTTCCAGGACCGGATCAATAACGAGCTGGTATCCGTCTTCGGAAATTTCGTCAACCGCGCTTTTGTTCTGATGCACAAGCTATGCGCCGGGCGGGTTCCAAAGTTGCACGAAGAGGTAATCGATGATGCCGACCGCGCACTCATTGCAGAGATCAAAGGTTCCGCTCAGAAGGTAGAAACTTGCCTCGAAGGCTACAAATTCAGGGACGGTCTTTTTGAAGTGATAGATCTGGCACGCAAGGCTAACAAGTACATGCAGGACAAACAGCCTTGGATCGTTGCGAAAACCCTCGATACAAAACCTGAAGACCAGAAACTCATCGACAACTGCCTGCACCTCTGCCTGCAATTGACGGCTAATCTTGCTATCCTCGCCAATCCATTCCTGCCGTTCACATCTAAAAAAATGTGTGGTCTGATGAAAGTGGTTGACCGTATGCTGGAATGGGAAAATGCAGGCCGGATAGACCTGCTCAAATCAGGATACCCGCTACCGGCACCCGAACTGCTTTTCCGCAAGATAGAGGATGCAGAAGTGGCAGCACAGGTCGAAAAATTGCATGACAACCTTAAAAAAGCAACGATGACAAGCGATAATTCAGGGAACAACAACGCGCAGCAGCCGGCTGAAGCTGCTACCGCTGAGGCGCCAAAATATTTGCCCCCAAAGCCGGAGATCACAATCGACGATTTCGCCAAGATCGACCTGCGCGTGGCTACCATACTGAGCGCGGAAAAAGTAGAAAAAGCCGACAAGCTGCTTAAACTGGAACTGGACCTTGGTTACGAAAGGCGCACCGTCCTTTCCGGAATCGCACAACACTTCAAACCCGAAGATATTGTGGGCAAACAAGTGACCGTTGTTGCGAATCTTGCACCGCGCAAAATGAAAGGCATCGAAAGTAAAGGAATGATCCTGATGGCTCAGAACATGGACGGAGGACTGGTATTTGCAGCTCCGGTCGCTGCTGCCGACAACGGAGGCGAAGTGCGCTGATATATTTTTGGATATCAAGGGACTAATGCCCGATTGAACAGAAAGGTAATATTATTGCCTTTCTGTTTATATTTTAAAAAGAAACGCACCACAGCCTATCGGCTGAATTGCTCAGGCAGCCGGTCACGCTTTTTTACATGCGAGTAAAATCGTATATTGTAAACCCGTCTTCAAGATAGCCGGGAAAACCAGGAAAAATGACACCCGCAACACAACTTACTCCAGGCCCTTTCCGCCGGCCGGTGGTACCTACCATCGAACAGGTATTTCGGTTGATGGGTGTGCTGGTATTGTTGTTGGTGTCTTTTTCAGCAACTGCCGTTACTTCATTATTCTCTGCAGACAAGGTAGCCGGTTGCGCCCCCCTGGTGGTAAATTTCACACCGGTCGATGCGCCGTGCAGCGGTTGTACATATTCATGGAACTTCGGCACAGGATCTCCGGTCACGGGTTATACGGCTTCGTCCAGTTTTCTCACTGCCGGTGTCCATGTTGTAACGCTCACGGTTACCAGCGGCGCGTTGTCGAGTAGCAGCACACGAACGATTACTGTCTACGCCAACCCTACGGTGAGCTTCACCACAAGTGACACTGCTATCTGCCCGGGCAAAAGCGCAACGTTCTCCAACACCAGCATAAACGGCGCATCAGGCCCGGCAACTATAAAATGGAGTCTTGGAGATGGAGACACAGCACTAGTGAGCCCCGTTACCCATACATATATGTTTCCGGGTTATTATAACGTAGCCTTGTCTGTCACCAACTCCAATGGCTGCACCACCACCCTCACCAAAACCACCCTGATACATGTTTTTACCCCACCGGTCATTAGCTTCACTCAAAACAAGACCACTGTCTGCGACCCTCCGGCATCGGTAACATTTACCAACACGTCTACAGGCTCAGGACCGCTCACATACCTCTGGCGCTTCGGCGACAACACTACCTCCGGTGCTACCAGCCCGTCACACAGCTACTCCACCAACGGCACTTATAGTGTCTTACTTAAGGTTACAGACGTACACGGCTGCCCCGACAGTGCTGTTGGCGGAACCGTTACCGTAGGCAGTGTCACGTCTGGATTCACATTCAACGATACGGCATGTGTGAACGCACCTGTATCATTCACCAATACCAGTAGCACCCATACCTACAGACAATGGCTTTTTGGCGATGGAGCATCATCGACAACTGTGGACGCAGTGCATACCTACACAGCTGCCGGAACCTATCAGGTGAAGCTGATAACCGGTTTCAGCCCTTGTATTGATACGCTAATGCAGGTCATGTACGTGATACCCGGCCCTACCGGATCATTCACCGCTACCCCCGCGCAGCCATGTGCTGCACCTGTTAGCATAACGTACACTTCTACAGCACTACCGGGCACAATTGTGAAATGGATGTTCGAAAAAACCGGATACCGCACAGGTAACAGTTATACCTATACCTACAAGGTCGACAGTATTGTCGACATTGAGATGGTTAAGATTCATCCTACGTTTGGATGCAGTGATACCATCCGTGTAAAAGACAGGTTGTATGATCACCTGTTCAACATCGACGTTGATCACGACCGGGGGTGCGCACCGTTGACCGTAAACTTTACAACTCAACATTTCACCACGCAGCCATTATGGTTACTGGCGCCTTACCCTTATCCGGTCGACTCAATTAAATGGACCATGGGCGTACCAGGGGCCAAGGCCACAGGTGCCACCACAAGCTATACTTATACCGATACCGGCATTTACAGGGTATATGCCACCATGTACACACGAAACAACTGTATCATTAAGGACTCAATCGATATACTTGTGGGCAACGTACCGGCCGCCACGTTTACGGCTGCACCACTACATGCCTGCAGGGAAGATACGATCACCTTTACCGCAACGGTGACTTCGGGCGTGGTCGACTCATTTGTATGGGATTTCGGCGACTTCCTAACGTTCACTGATACCGCGGTAAAAAAACGCCCTTACACGTTGCCGGGCGAATTTACCGTGACGCTTACACCATGTTTCTACGGTTGCTGCGGTGACACATTCATCCGGCGCGACTATGTACTAATTGACTCCCCGAAGGCGGTCCTGTACTATAAGTTCAACTGTCCGATAGATCGTCAGGTATTGTTTTTCGACTCGTCTTTAGGCAACGACGTCCGAACATGGTATTTCGGCGATGGCGACTCTTCAAGTGCCACCTACCCTGCCCACACCTATGCGTCACCCGGACAATTCCCGATAGAGTTGGTCGTCCGGAACACAATTGCAGGTTGTGTGGACCGACGGCGCGACACGATCAAAGTCGTTGACCCCCATCCTAATTTCACAGCGAACATTACCCAGTTATGCGAGCCGGATTCTGTAATTTTTCAGGCACTCGATACCACCGGGACCCAATTATCATTCAAGTGGATCATTGAATCTACGTCAACGCCCTATAATAACCCACGAACATATAAACACGGATTTTCTTCACCGGGGCGCTACGATGTAACGATGGTGTCCTGGGATGAAAACGACTGCCTGGACACGATCAGAAAGCTGAATTACGTGGTTCTGGGCAAACCTATTGCCGGGTTTAAACCTTCAGCACCACAGGGGTGCGTTCCTTTTGCCGTCACTTTCACCGACACCAGTAAACAGGTCATTGGCCTGACGGCATCGACCTATAGGTGGGACTTTGGCGACGGAGACACGGCCCTGACAACATCACCAACGTTTGGCCATACCTATACCGCCGTCGGAACTTACACAGTAACTGAAGTCGTTACGAATAATATAAATTGCAAAGACACGATCACCGGAACTATAACTGTATTAGATGCAGCCCCCAATTTCAACGCTTCTCTGACGCACCCATGTATTGGTGCTCCTGTATCGTTCAACAATACGACACTGGATATGGTGACCTGCAAATGGCAGTTTGGAGATGGAGATACTTCGTTACTCACAACACCAACCCACGCGTACAATGACACCGGACGATACAATGTTTCTCTTACAGTCACCGACTCTCATGGCTGCACTGCAACTACCACGTTTATTAATTATATCACCACCACTAAGCCAACCGCACGATTCACTGTCGTCGACTCTGTCTCAGTTTGTGTTCCGTTCCTCGCGCAGTTCTACAATGGCAGCGTAGGTGCATCAACGTATTCATGGAAATTTGGTGATGGACACGAATCTGTGGTACCATCCCCAACCAACAATTACACTGTGGCTGGGATATATACAGCGCAACTGATTGTTGCTAACCAATGGGGATGCAAGGACACTGCCATTCGTACTATGAAAGCCTATGGATACCCAGGAGGATTTACGTACATACCGAAGACCGGTTGTAGCCCGATGAATGTGCATTTCACTTCATCGCTGGAGAAAGTTCCGAGTATTACCTGGGACTTTGCCGATGGCGTCATTGTTACCACATCCGGCAGTGATACTATCAGCCATGTGTACACTACCCCGGGGGCATATGTGCCAAAATTGATCCTTAGCGACAATGCAGGTTGTGTCGCGTCAAACATTGGTACCGATACGATCAAAGTAAGTGCAGTATTGGCAAAACTTGTTGCGTCGCCCGATACGATATGTCCGGGAGTTTATTTTTCATTGATCGATTCGTCCAGAAGTTATTTCTCACCCATCGTATCCCGCACCTGGATATATGACGCCCTCACCAGCACGACGCCTTCACCGATGCACATGTTTTCGTCATCAGGCACTTATGCTATTCATCTGGAGTCAAGAAATGGCTGGGGATGTGTAGGCGTTAAAGACACTGATATTATTGTGCCATTTGTAGCACCTATAACCGGTGATACAATTTTATGTACCGGTACTTCGACAACATTTTCGAGTACTACAAGCGGCGGCGCATGGAACAGCAGCGATCCTCTTAAATTGAGTATGGCTCCTTCATCTGGCATCGCAAATGCGCTCTCGGCGGGCACGGCTACCATTTCATACAGAGCATTGGGTTGTCAGGTGGAAAGGACCATGACCGTCCAAACTACGCCGCCCGCTATTGGAGGTACTTATACAGTGTGCGCCGGAGCCAACACTGTGCTAACCAACACCATGACCGGAGGAAGCTGGATAAGCGGGAATAACACTGTAGCCACCGTGAATTCTCTTGGCACCGTTAGCGGAGTAAGTGCAGGAACCGTAACGATCAGTTACAAAGTGGGAATTTGTTTTTCAACGGTGACTGTAACTGTCTCTGCCATGCCTTCAACTATTGGTGGAGACAAAGATATTTGCAGCGCATCTACTACCCTGCTTACCAATACCCTGAGCGGTGGCAGCTGGAGTAGTTCGGACACCGGTATTGTAAAAGTAGACGACATCGGCACTGCAACGGGCGTGGTAGTTGGTACGGCAACCATTACCTACAACGCCAACGGGTGCATAGCAACAACCACCGTCACGGTGAATAATTCTATTCCCCCTATAACAGGACAATTGACTGTATGTATAGGAAATAGCACAACGCTTACCAATGCCGGTATAGGCGGTACCTGGATCAGCGGAGACACAGCAATAGCGGCGATAACACCTGTCACGGGCATAGTTTCCGCCAAACAAGTGGGCACCTGCCTCATCACCTATTCGTTAGGTGGCGGATGCCGCGATACTGCGGAGTTAAGTGTGATTCCCCCGCCCGACCCCGGGACCCTCTCCGGGCCCGACGCTGTTTGTATTGGCGATATTGTGGCGATAGCGCCGTCTATACCTGGGGGCACATGGTCTGCAGCCGGCACCCGAATATCCGTGATAGCAGGAAACGTCCGAGGCATCTCTTCCGGTTCAGACACGGTTATTTATACAATCACTGCTGCTTTCTGTGCTTCCCAAACAAAAATGCCAATATATGTAAATCCGTTACCGGAAGCGGGTACCATAACCAATACAGGTCCGTATTGTGCAAATGCAACGGTGGTTCTTTCGACACAGCCTGTCAACAGTGGCGGATGGTATAGTTTAAACTCCTCGATCGTAACCATCGACAGTGCTTCAGGTAGCGCTACTACTATTACCCCGGGAAAGGCTACTATTGTTTTTACCGCCGTTGATACCAATGGATGTAAAAACAAAACATCGGCTGAGATGGAAGTTATCGTTCCGAACTTCACATTATACGAAAGTATTAACGACGTGAGTTGCTGGGGTGATAGCAACGGCAGCATCACACTTACAGTGACCGGAACGCCCACGTTTGAGTACCTGTGGAGTAACGGAAAGACCACTCCCTTAATTACCGGCTTGCAACAAGGCACATATTCAGTATTGGTGACCCAACAACCCACCCAATGCAAAAAAGCAGGCAGTTATGTGGTAGCCATGCCAGATAGCCTTTGGGTAGATGCCACTGCGATTCCGGATACTTGCGCGCTCGCACGTGGCATGATAACTGCACTTCCGTTCGGTGGCGCACCACCTTACAATTACATTTGGACCAAGGGAACGACCAACTATCCGGACCTTTCTATACTGACCGGTGCGACAAAGGGTATGTATCTGTTGACACTGAAAGACGCAAAGGGCTGCATAGACACAATATCAGTAAATGTAGAAGAAGGCCCTTGTAATGCCGTTGAGATATACGACGTAATAACACCCAATGGAGATGGGGTAAACGATTACTGGGTGATCAATGGCATTAAGGATTATCCCCGCAACATGGTGCAGATCTTTGACAAATGGGGGGATATAGTGTATGAAAAACAGGGATACAATAATGAATGGAGGGGACAAGGAAATAAAGGTGAATTGCCCGACGGCACTTACTACTACCTGGTGAAACTGAATGAACCGAATAAATTTGGAGGGCCGTCGGAATATGCGGGCGCAATATTGCTGAAACGATGAAGAAGCAGATAATATATAGCATCCTGGCGTTTATGCCACTTTTTGCCTCTGCGCAAAGCGATCCGCATGTGACCATGTTCATGTTTAACAAACTTCTGTACAATCCCGGATATGCGGGCAGCAGAGACATGACATCTGTCAATGCTCAGTACCGCAACCAATGGGCGGGCATTCCCGGAGCACCAAAAACAATCAGCGTCACTGCGGATGGTCCAGCCGGCAGTTATATGTTACCGTTTCGCCATGTCGCTACCGGCATCAGTTTCATGAATGAGAAAGTTGGAATTGAAAACAATACAGCGATCAAGGGTTATTATTCGTACCGGATCAAACTGGCAAAATCTATTTTGTCGCTCGGGCTTTCAGGCGGTGGCAGCTTCTACTCAGCTGCATACAGCAATCTTACACCTTTTCAACAAAACGACCAGAATCTAACCACTGATGTCAGAAATGCGTTCCTGCCAAATTTTGGTACCGGAGCATATTGGTGTACCGAAAAATACTACCTGGGGCTCTCTGTCCCTTCGCTACTGGAGAACAAATACGATAAAAAGGGCACCCAGATCGCAAGGCAGGTTCGTGGCTACTACTTTTCCGCGGGTTATGTGTATGAGTTAAATTCAGTGATCAAACTAAAACCGCAGATACTCGCGAGAATTGCCCGAAACAGTGACTATGGTTTACCATTCAATTGCGACATCAACCTCTCGGCCATTGCCTACGACCGACTAATGATCGGTGCTACCTACCGCACAGATAAATCATTTTCTGCAATTGCTCATATCCAGGTAACACAGTTCATCAATATCGGTTATAGCTATGACTATTTACTCTCCGATATAGCGCCATACGCCAGAGGGGCACATGAATTTGTAGTTGGTTTCGATCTGGTACGCGACCGACTAAAGTACACCACCCCTCGTTTCAGTAAATCATTCTAAGACCCCATGACCGGTAGAAACATAGTGCTCTTATTGGTGTACTTTCAACTGTTCGCTGTTTCCTCGTATGCGCGTGGCAACAAAACCTCGCTGAAAGCAAACTACTATTATCATCACTATGCCTACCACGAAGCGATCCCTTATTTTGAAGAGCTTGTTTCTTCATCAGATGACCTTGAATCGTTAGCGAAACTCGCGGACTGTTATCGCCTGACGGGTAATGATGAAAAAGCGGCAGCTATCTACAACCGTGCCATCAACGCTGATACCTGTAAGCCCGAATGCTACATGAAATACGCACGCGTATTGATGAGACTGGGCCGGTATGAAACTGCAGTATTGGAGCTGAAATCATGCATTGATAAGAACGGAAACGATACCCGCATAACAAAACTTATCACCACATGCGAACAAGCTGCAGAAAGATCGGCAAATGAGTTCCCGGCAGGTATCACTATATTTCAACCCTATAACTCTGACGGCGCCGACTTTGCCCCCACAATATGGAACGGGAATGTGGTGTTTACCTCAGACACAGTGGTCGGACTTAAAAAAGGGTCGGACAAATGGACGGGGAATAATTATTTCAGTATTTACAAGGTAAGTTCCGACGGTGCCCGACCGACTGCAATTGAAAAGGTTCCCGGCCCTAAGGATATGTACATCAAGCACCACATAGGGCCCTGTACATTTGCAAAAGGGGGGAAGGAAATGTACTATACCCGGTCGCGATATGCTGCCGGCTTTATAAAAGAAAAAGCAAAAGGAGGTGCAGATAGTTCTGTTTACCTTGAAATAATGATTGCAGGTGATTTTGATAGTTCCACACAAAAGTTCACATCAATAAAGCCGTTTAGACACAATAGCGCCACCTATTCTGTGGCACATCCGGCCGTATCGCCTGACGGGAAACGACTAATATTCTCATCCGACAAACCCGGTGGCTTTGGCGGCCGGGATCTGTATATATGTACCAACGAGTACGGGAGTCTGTGGAGCGTTCCTATGCTGATCGATTCAGCTGTTAACACCGAAGGCGATGAAGTGTTCCCATGGTGGGCCGATGACAGCACACTTTATTTTTCGTCGGATGGCCACCGCGGTCTGGGCGGTTTGGATATTTACCGTGTGCAACTGAACAGGCAGGAAAACGAATGGACAAATAGAGAGAATATGCCGCAGCCTTTGAATTCGTCTTATGACGACCTTTCTTTGGCGCTACCTGCTAATACCGGCAGCGGTTATTTCTCATCAGACAGACCGGCCAAAATGGGGGGGGATAATATATTTTACTATCGCCGCATGAAACTATACATGAAGGTGATAGTGGTTGATTCAGCCACCGGCAAACCGCTTGATGCTCACATTACCAGTAGCTCCGTAAAAACGGGGACAGACCGTACTCAACCTGCCGGAACTGCATTTGTGGAACGTTTGTGGCCGGATGCAGAGTATTTTGTGAGCGTAAGCAGAAAGTACTACAAACCTCAGTCCATATCCTTCGTTGCCACCTCCACAGTAGGCTCAGGCGAGACCGACACTATTTTTCAAAAGATTGCATTGGCTGCAATTGATAATAGCTGGGATTCCACGTTTGCCATAACAATTACAGAAACTGAGGGCGGCACCCGTCCGGGTATCATGGATAGCCCCGCCATCAGCAGTTTTGAGGTAAACAAAGTCTATGTGATCGGGTATTTTGACTTCAACTTCAGTAAGTTCTACTACAAAGCAGGGAAAGCTGATATTAATGTGGAAAAGCGAGTGGTGTTGGATACCTTGGCGAATATCCTGAGAAGAAATCCTACAATGGCCATACAGGTGCGTGCACACACTGATTGCCGCGGTACGGGTGAGTACAATATGAAACTTTCAGTAGAACGGGCGGCATCGGTGGTGGAATACCTTCTGAAGAAAGGCATAGCATCCAACAGGCTTGAATACAAAGGTTTTGGAGAAACAACACCCATAATCCCATGCCCTGATTGCCAGGCCTGCACAGAGGAACAGCATGCTCAAAACCGGGTACTAGAATTCAAAGTCTTAAAGATCTAGAGGCGATATATCTGCAAAGGAAGTATATAATGTGAAAAAGAGAGATAAATTTTTGTATTTCAGAATGTAACGCCTATCTTTGCAGTCCGAAAAATTATTGTTAACGCAAAATAATTTCTATTATTTATGTCGGTAAAAATCCGTTTGCAGAGACATGGGTCGAAGAAGCGCCCATTCTACTTCATCGTAGCGGCTAGCACAACTGCTCCCCGCGATGGTAAATTCATTGAAAAACTGGGTACATACAACCCACTCACAGTTCCGGCTACAATCCGTATGAACCGTGAGCGTGCGCTCCACTGGTTGGACAAAGGTGCACAGCCTACCAACACTTGCCGCAGGATCCTTTCTTTCAAAGGTGTTCTGTATCTGAAACACCTTATGCGTGGTGTATCTCTGGGTCTGTTCGATCAGCAGGCTGCTATGGAGAAATTCGAAAAGTGGAACGGAGAGCATGAAGAGCTGGTAGCTCGTCGTGAAGAAGCTCACCGTAAGCACAAAGCTGACAAACGTCATGAGACAATGAAAGAGTCAGTTCGTAAAGTAGAAGAAAAGAACCTCGCTAAAGCTGCACAAGCTGAAACTTCTGACCAACCTGATGTTGTAGAAGGAGAAGCGTCTGAATCTGCTGAAGCATAATTCTGATAATACTTACAAATAGAAATAGCGACCATTTGGTCGCTATTTCTATTTTATACCATCAACCATTAGAAATGCACTTGTATGCCACCCTTGTATCCTATACGCATTTCCATTTGCTGCGCCACTGCCATTCCTGAATATAGAATGTGCGTTTCTACCAGTGGGCCGTCAGGTTTGTAATTATAGAACGACACATTATAGCCTGCACCTGCAAATAGCTCAAACGCGCCAACCCTGATCGATGGCATAACGCGCACGCTGTACTCATTATAGAACAAACCACGGGCATCAGTAAGCGACACAGCCCCGATCTCATTGTTGATACGGAACTTGCGGTAGACCGGTAAATGAGCCCCAATTCCCGCTTCCAAACCGGCAAGCACTGAAGACCCTGAAACATTCCCACCCAAACCAAATATGCCATACAAAACCCTGCCACCTGAACGGAGTGTGACAAACGAATTCCCGTAATCGTCAACGGAAACCCCTAGCGCCTTTTCGCCCGACCGAATAATGTTGATGATGCCGATAGGATAGTCAGACGAGTCTGCTACATTGACAAAACCTGCAACCTGTACTCCTTTTACACGACGAGCGATATTGATAAAACCTGCAACCTGAGCACCATCTACTTGATCTGCAATATTGATGAAACCGGCAGCCTGGGCGCCCCGCACCCTACCGGCAATGTTGATAAAACCAGATGCCTGAACGTTGGCTGTTTTAGCCCCATTCATAAAGCCTGCCGCTTGAACACCCCGCAGAGTGTCTGCGGCAACATTCATAAAACCCGAAGCCTGTACACCCTCAACTTTATCGGCTTTGTTCATGAATCCGGCAGTTTGTACACCCTGCAACCCTCCAACAACAAAATTGCTGAAACCACTGGATTGAATGCCTTCAACGTTTCCGGCAACTACATTGAACACACCTGCAGCCTGTACATACTTAACATCGCGCTTATCGATATTGAACATACCGGCTACTTCCACACCATCTACCCCGGCTGTATATCCCCCCAATAAATTGAACGAGAATTTATTTTCAACCTGTCCGCTCATTTTACCGTGCGTGCCAACGCCCGGTATAAAAGAAAACTGATATGGTTTATCTACAAAGAACTTACCCAGATTCAGGCTTTGGGTCTTTAGTTTAGATGAGATCAATTTCCGACCAAACCATGATCGCCCAACTCCTGAAAATTGGGTAACCACCATATCCGGCAATGCATACGTCTCCGGCACAATCGTCAGAGACAGTTCCTGATCATATCCTTTTATGAGTGACACACTCGTATCAACGTAAAACCCTTTACTAACAACGATTTCCGCCGATTGGTATTTCTCCCTGTCGCGAAGTTGAAGCGAAAAATGCCCTTCTTTATCCGTAATTGCAGATGCTAATTGTTGCCGCTCGAACACACTAACATCCGCCAGTGCGTCGCCTGTGTTTCCATCGGTAATAAATCCGCTTATTGTGTACCATTTCTCTTTCTCAGGAGGTTGCAGGATGACGTATTTATCAGTCTCCACGTACCGAAACTGCTCCCCCAGCACACCATCCAACACCTGTTTCACCGATTGTCCGTGTGCAGACACTGAAACAAGACTGTCTTTTCTGATGAGATTGCTATTGTACGAAAAGTAAAATCCACCTTGCCTGCCAATGGCCTTCAGGACCTCGGCAAGCGGCTTTTTGCTCATTTCAATTGATACCTTGTTTTGCAGAAGACTCTTGGTCTGTCCTTTTAAGGTGCCGGTTACTGAAAAAAGTACAAGCAAGAGAAAGATCAACGTAGTGAAGCGCTGTCTGATTGGTGAACGGAAAAAAAAAGAGAAACGAAAATTTAAAGACATGTAGCGGCAGATAGCGATAAACAAAATTATTAATTTGTCAGCAAAAACTCATCCGGGTATCGGGTTGCACGGGAAGCTATCATCGCTCTTTCAGCAACACCTTACCATCCCTACGTTCCACTACCATCTCGTTCCGGAAAGTCTTACCTATAACATCGATTATATTATCGAGAGATTCGTTTGGAAAGGTTGCCGATAGCGGTAGTGTCTGTAGCCTTGGGCTCTCAATTACAATCTGCGCATTATAAGCATCATTAAGCGTAGCGACCACCTTGTACAGCGGAACAGCATTGCAAACAAATTCATTAGTGCGGTAATAATTGTAGAGTTCATCGGTTACGCTTTCAGTGAGTGGTGTATCGTTGGCAGTAGTGACAGTGGTTTTTTGCCCTGGGTTCAAACGCACGGTGCGCTCCTTTTTGGTAACCTCCACAATACCTGTTTCCACGATCACCTCTGTAACATCCCGCCTGCTTTTTACGTTGAACGACGTGCCAACTACCCGCACAGAAGAGTTTCCGGCATCAATGATGAATGGGTGTGCCTTATCGGGGGTAATGTTGAAGAACGCCTCCCCCTTCAACGCAACAGACCTTGTTTTCCCATCGAAATGGGCCGGATATGAAAGTTCAGAATGTTTATTGAGTGTAACTACCGAACCGTCAGGCAAGGTGTAGATCATCACCTTATCATTAGTTTGAGCAAGAATATTACCACTATCCGATCCATTCCATGTGTACATGATCCAGGCGGCTCCCGCCATTACCACAAGCACTGCCGCTGCCTTTACCCATGACAACCCATGCAATGGGATCTGTTTTGCCGTTCTTCTATCACTACCCTGACCTTTTCCTTCTTCTAGTGCAACCCGATCCATGAACCTTCCCCATGCATCATCGGCTTTCACGGTTGTATGCCCTTCCAGTTTCTTACTCTCGCTCCATATCAGGCTGAAGTCGTCAAAATACTTACGATTCTCCAGGCTTTCTGCAACCCAGTCTAGTACTGCATCTACCTCATCTGTTGTAGCCTCTCCTGCCAGGTATTTCACCAGCATGTCGTCATACATATATTCTTTGTTCGTGCTCACTGACTACAATTATTAAAAGTTGAATAATAGAATTAATAGGATGGGTAGGTATTCAGCCAATTGGGTCCTCAAAATTTTCAATGCTTTGCCCATTTGATTCTCCACGGTTTTGACAGAAAGACCAAGCCTGTCGGCGATCTCCAGATATTTCAACTGTTCAAAACGGCTCATCTGAAATATAGTTCTGCATTGCTCAGGCAATGCGCGCAGCGCCTCATCGAGTTTTTCTTCCAGTTCTTTCAGCTTCAGCTTTTCTGCAGCATTATTCAAATTTTCCATAGTGCGTGCCATATGAACTCTATAGGCTGCCTTTACTTTCTCGTGTTTCACATGATTGAGACACTCATTGTAAACGCTACGATACAGGTAGCCGGCCATAGTACCTGAAATATCGAGCTGGTCTTTGTTCTTCCACAGCTTATAAAAAACATTCTGTACCATTTCTTCCGCCATCAATTCATCTCTGATGATCGTATAGGCATATCGATGCAACCCCTCAAAATGGGTTTTGAACGCATCTTCAATCATGCGCTTACTATCTATTATAGTTTCATTGATCATGTGAACTGTTTGGTAACCTTTCTCAAATATAATCGCTTCTTCCAAGCCTTTTATTTAGAAGAAGACAACTGTGAATGGAATTACCCCTATGACGTTTTGAAAAAAGATTAAGAATTCTTTTAGAGGGGTGATTGAAACGATCAAATTTGAATTCAAAAAATGAGGAAACAGAACCGCTGTTAATTGAAAATCAATTACTTAAAACAAAATCGCCCAGCCAAAACGGCCAGGCGACAAATATGAATATTTACAGACTAAGCAAGGATAGTTGCCTTAACATCGGTAAGGATGTCCAATGTTTCTTCTTTACTATTGCCTTCGGCATACACGCGCAGCAATGGTTCGGTACCCGATGCACGAAGCATGATCCATCCGCCATTATCCAGGTGGTATTTTACACCATCAATTGTCTCAATGCGATTGAAACCATATTTTCCGAATTTGGTGTAACCACCATCGGCAGCCTTTTTAATGATAGCCTCTTTCTTTTCGTTTTCAATATGCAGGTCGTGCCTGTCGTATACAAACCGACCGATGATGTCATAAACCTCTTCACAAAGTTGTTTCAGCGTTTTACCGGTTTCGTTCATGTATTCATAAAGCGCAAGGCCATCGTAAATACCATCACGCTCCGGAATATGTCCTTTCACTGCAATACCGCCACTTTCTTCTCCTCCAACCAGCACATCTTCATGCACCATTATCTCGCTTATGTACTTAAACCCAATCTGCGTCACCTCGATGGGCAGACCGTAGTGTGCACATAACTTCTTCACCCTATCGGTTACGGAAAATGCGATCACTACCTTACCATTCATACCCTTGTACTTGTGCAGATAGTTGATTAAAAGCAGAATGATATTGTGTGCGTCAACGAAATTTCCGTCCTCGTCGTACAGACCAATACGATCAGCATCGCCATCAGTGGCAAGGCCAATTTTGATTTCAGGTGTTGTAGCCACAGTTTTTGCAAGTTCCTGAAGATTCTTGTCCAACGGCTCAGGTGCCTGACCATGGAAACCCGGATTGTCATCGCAGTGAATAAGTACAGCACCCGGTAGCAAGCGACGTATTACGTTCTGACCCGCGCCGTACATAGCATCATACGCTATCTTGAACGGCGACCTCGACAGTTTTTCAAAATCAAATTTCTCCTTCAGGTAGTCAACATACATGTCTTCCAACGCAATATATTCCAACATACCCTTCTCTTGCCATTGAGCAATTGACTGTGATGGCATTTCCACTTCGTCAGGAATCATCGCCTCAACTGCTGCAATGTCATTCGGACTCGACGGACCACCGTGCGCGCCCTTCAATTTGTAACCATTATAAGTAGGAGGATTGTGTGAGGCTGTTATCACCACTCCCTGTTGTGCGTTGAGTTTCAACACACCCAGAGATATCATTGGAGTACTGATAAACCCATTGGCAAGCAAAACATTTACACCGTTGGCACAAAGGACAGATGCTGCAGTCTCTGCAAACAACTTACCACCAAACCTGCAATCGTGGCCCACAACCACTACAGGCTTTTCGTGTTTTGAATGCAACCAATCGGCAAGGCCCTTGCTTACGCGTGCCACATTATAAACAGTAAAATCTTTAGCGATGATGGCGCGCCAACCGTCTGTACCAAACTTTATCTTTTCAGTTGTCATATTATTCGGGAAAATGGAACGTTAAAATTACGATGCGCAAAAGTATGAAACGTTTTGTACCGTTCAGCTATCTAATTTTACTACATCAAACATCTGAGCATGAGCACAATATTGGTTTCGATAGATCCGGCCACAGGCAAAGAACTGAAGAAATATAAGATACACGACGAAAAATATGTTGAAAAGGCACTTAAAACATCTGTATCAACCTTTGAAGAATGGCGTAGACTCCCATTTAGCAAACGGGCATCGGTATTGAAGAACATCGCCAAAGAGCTGCGTCAGCAGAAAGATGCACTCGTGAAACTTGCTGCCAAAGAAATGGGTAAGCCTATGGCGCAGGGACACTACGAAGTGGAAAAATGTGCCAGCACACTTGAGTTTTATGCCAAAAATGGTGCTCAGTTCCTTGCAGACGAGGTAGTTGCCACCGATGCACGTAAGAGCTACGTGTCTTTTCAGCCATTGGGAACAGTACTGGCCATTATGCCGTGGAACTTCCCATACTGGCAGGTGTTCCGGGCTTTTGCCCCCACGGTGATGGCTGGCAATGTGATGTTGCTGAAACACGCGTCTAATGTAAGTGGCTGTGCATTAGCCATAGAAAAATTGATACTGAAAGCAGGTGCTCCTAAAGGACTGCTGCAAACGTTGATCATTCCTTCCTCTCGGGTACAGTGCCTTATCGACGATTCGAGAGTGGCAGCGGTAACACTTACCGGCAGCACGGAAGCGGGTAGAAAAGTGGCAGCGGTTGCGGGCAGAAACCTCAAAAAGGCGGTGCTGGAACTTGGAGGCAGCGATCCATACGTGATCCTCGAAGACGCTGATATGAACACAGCAGTAGAAATTGCCGTCAGGGGCCGACTGGTTAATACTGGCCAAAGCTGCATTGCTGCAAAGCGATTTGTGGTAGCAAAATCAAGAAAAGTTGAGTTTGAAAGCAGATTCACGGAAGAGATGAAAAAAGCTACCTGGGGAGACCCGCTCAGCGGAATTCACCGGATAGGACCGATGGCGCGTCACGACCTCCGTGATCAACTGCACCAACAGGTTGTGGATAGCATTGCAAAAGGAGCAAAACTGCTTTGTGGTGGCTTCATCCCCAACGAACCGGGAGCGTTCTACCCTCCTACCGTACTCACTAATGTAAAAAAAGGAATGCCGGCCTACGATGAAGAACTGTTTGGACCGGTAGCGGCAATAATTGAAGCGAAAACCGAAACCGATGCCATGCGAATAGCCAATGACACCGTTTTTGGACTGGGAGGCGGCATCATTTCGAACAATAGAAAACATGCTGAAATGCTGGCTGCAACAGAATTGCAGGCGGGGAATTGCTACGTGAACGACTTTGTTCATTCCGACCCCTTATTACCTTTCGGAGGGATCAAACAAAGCGGGTACGGGCGTGAGCTCAGCTCCTTTGGCATAAGGGAATTCGTGAATATAAAATCAGTATACATCAAATAAAGGCTATTTGACCGAGCGGGACCTGATAAGGAAGTCAACTTCCTGGGTCACCATCTGCATATTGCGCGCCTGGTCGTACTTTTCAGCGATCAGTGTCTTTGCGTTCTCTGCAATTTTCATTGCTTCTGCTTTATTATTGATGCACCATTTGACTGCTTTTGCAAACTCGTGTGGCGAATCTGCTTTCAGATAGTGTTCCTGCGGGCGTGCTTCAATTCCTTTAATCCCCTTAGTTGTTGAGATAATGATCTTACCAGCGGCCATCGCCTCCAAGATTTTCACCCTGATCCCGCCACCCGACCAGAGTGGCACTATCAGGATACGCTTATCTGCAATAAACGCCTCAGCATCCGGTACTTCTCCTGCACATGTAACTCCGTCTATGTTTATGTCGAGGAATTCCTTACTCATGTTCCGACCGGCAAAATAGAATCTAAACCCGGGAACGGCTTTTCTTATGGCAGGCCAAGCCTTACTCAAAAACCAACTAATCCCGTCCTTGTTGGGTTGCCAGTCCATGGCCCCGATGTGATAACCAGCCCACTCAGCTGTTTCATTACGCATCCACAGCTTAGAAGTATCTATACTAAACGGTGCTACTACCAGATCCGGCACCTCCTCCAGGCGCTTCACCAGGTGGGCGTCTTTTTCGGTGATCGCCAGCAACAGATCATAGTCCTTCCACGCAGCACGTTCATAATTGCGGACACGAGTGGCAAGGTTGTCGTAATAAAACGATTTCAGTCTGTTTTTGGTCTTTCCGGCAAGGCCCTGCCATATCTGATACTCCACATTGTGCATTCGTAGAATTGCGATCGCCGCAGAATATTTGTGTACAACGGGCAAGTACGCAGATAGGAAAACACTCTCGATCTGAACTGCTTCAGGAGAAAAAGAAACCAGCACATCCTTCAAAGCCTCCTTGAATTCTTCTTTATAAAACCGATCAACGTGTTCGGGCTGCCTACTGAAGAAGAAGTTTTTTAAAACCTGCTTCTTACTAATGGTGTTATCAATATCCACGACAGTCAACCCCTCGAGGAAACCGAAAACTTCATTTATCTTCTCGTGTTTTACATAGTGTCTTGTTGTGTTCATCGAAAGCAGGTGTACCTGCCAGCCGGCCCGGTGATAACCATCTATCATAGAAAACATAGCCATATTGCCACCATCTTTGAGGGGATATGGAACACGGTTTGTAACAACAAGTATCTTGCGCGCCTGCATTTGAACGCTAATGTAGAATAAGTTTTTTAAAGTTATTTTTGTCTATTCTTATGAAGACAGTCATTTTCCTCGGTTCAAAGCCCATCGGCTACGAATGCCTTTCTTATCTCATTGCCACAGCCGCCGAACTCGACCTGAAGGTCATCGGTGTTTTGACACAGTCAAGAAAGGAATTTGGTGGAGATCATGATCTTGCGGCAATAGCCATTTCCAATAACATTCCTGTATTTAATTCGCTTGCCGAACTGCCCGAGTGTGACTTTTTGTATTCTGTTCAGTACCACGAGATACTGAAGCAGGAGCATATCAACAAAGCGAGGAATCTAGCTGTAAACCTACACATGGCCCCACTGCCTGAATACAGAGGCAGCAACCAATTCAGTTTTGCAATAATAGAAGGGCGGTCAGAATTTGGCACAACTATCCACCAAATGGATACCAGGATAGACCATGGTGATATCCTTTTTCAGAAGCGCTTCCCTATAAAAGAGGACTGGTGGGTCGATGATCTTTACAACGCAACGTTTGATGCCTCCCTCAATCTGTTTCGCCAGACACTGAAACACCTGGTGACCGGAAACTACAAGCCGGTGCCGCAGCAGTCACTTCTGTCGAAATATGGCACAAGTCTGCACATGCGCAGCGAAATGGCAGAATTGAAGAAAATAGACCTTTCGTGGCCATCGGAAAAGATAGAAAGACACATCCGGGCCACGTCTATGCCGGGCTTTGAGCCACCATACTGCGTTATCGGCACCGAAAAAGTCTATTTCACCAGAAAACGGGAAGTTTAGCTCTTTTTCTCGTCGATCGTAACCCTGCGCGAATTACCAAAGCCTACATAAAGATACAAGTAGATCATTCTCGACAGGCGCATCAGGTAAGGCTGTGCTATCAGTACGACGACTGTACTTGTCAGCAAATAGTACCACACGCTTTTGTCTTTGTAGGAAAGTCCGAAGATAGGCCAGTACCAGCAGAGATTAAGGAAAAACAATATCATTGTAAGCGCGTAGTTGATGCCTCCACCGTTATTACGCTCTGATTTGAACTTTTGCCCGCACACCTCGCACTCTTCTTTCAGTTCCACCAGCTGATTCATCGGAAACATGCTCCTGTGAATAAAAACATGAGTCTTCCGGCAACTGGGACATTTCATTGTGAACATGGCCGGCAACATTCCTGGCCTTGATTGTTCCTTTCCCATACCGCAAAATTAATTTTTTTCCGGGCAAGTACCTGTTTAAGAATACCGACCTTACGCAATGCGGGTACAATGCTGTTCACAAGAACCAAATTCACTGCTACCGGATCAGTTTATGATCGGGCATTTTTAACACTATGACTGATGTTTTTTGCCCTACATTTATGTCGGAAAGAAAACTATGAGAATACAACGTGCGGCGCCCGTAAATGAGCTTCTTGCCAAACTTATTTTCCTCATCCTGCCAACTTCTGTGGTGGGTTACTTCCTGTTGCAGCAGCTCAACGAGTACTATACAATTCTACAGAATGACGCGTTCATGCAGGCTGTTTACCTGGGTTCAGGAATGGCACTGAGTGCATTATTCTACTCATTCAGGTTCCGATTCCTTCCTACGTTTACCTTACTCATACTGGCCATGTACACACTGTACACCGGTCTGGACAAATACGAGAGTGGCGAATTCGATGCGTTTTTTATTGCGAGGCAGTTTCAGGTTGCATGCATACTGTTTGGATCCGGCTGGCTAATGGGTTGGGGCTTCCTGCGTTTAAGATATTGGTCTGTGGTCATTGCGACACTGGCGCTGACCGGGTGTGTGCTTGTGATTGCAAAGGGCAATATCGAAACCGTACCCGGCTTGCTGCAAACATTTGCACCTGCGCTACTTTACAGCATCTACATAGTTTTTACTTCAGAACAGATATATAACTATAAGGATAAGACAGCCCGTTTCTGGTGGTTTCTCAGCCGCCGTTTAGCAATCTTCCTGCTTATAGCATCAGCTTTTTTGGGAGGCATCATTTGGTGGCAAATGGGCGACATTCAAGCAACCGTTGACAACTACGGTGGCAAAGGTCAGCAGGGAAAGAACAGCATGCTCAATAAGAATAAAGACAATACGTTCGACCTCAAGGATTATTCGCGCCTGAGCGGTGCATTGGGACGAAGTAACGAATTGCTTTTTTGCGCGCATATCGACAACTTCTTTCCCAACACTGACGTTCCCAATCCGCTCTACCTAACTGCTTTCTATTACACCCGATTCGATACTGCTACTGAAACCTTCGAGCGAGACTCAACAATTCCATTCAACGACCTCTTTGAGCCTGACCCGTCAAAGATCCCGTTGTTCAATACCCGATACGATTCATCAGTGATCAGAAACAGCATGGGCGAAAAGTTGAGGCAGACAGTAGAAGTGGAAATATACTGTAAGACCTTGTCTCCTTCCACCTACCTCGCTCCGAACGTCGGCTATTTCGTTCAACCCATTACCATAGAAAAAGATTTCAGAGATCAGTTCCGTTATGCCTATCGCACAAAGAGCTACGTTTCCGCTTTGAATAGCGCATATTTCATATACAACGTACAGAATCCTGAAGTAAAGAAGTTCCAGGAAATGCGGTTCGAGGTACTAAGAAAGATACCGGACTATGAGGGCGTAGACGGAAAATTCATGGCATACTATACCCGCATGCCGGCAGACAAGAAATTCAGCTCAATAAGCGAACTCGCACACAAAATAACCGACACAGCCCATACGCCCGTAGACAAGGTATTGGCAATACGCAATTACTTCCTTTCGAAAGACGAGAACGGGAAAAGGCTGTACGAATACACAGACAACCCGGGAATTCCCGACCTGCCAAATGCATCAAAATTGATGTATTTCCTGAATGATAATCACAAAGGCTATTGTGCATATTTCGCCGGAGCAACACTATTTATGTTGCGTTCGCTGGGGATACCATCCCGCATTGCTGTGGGTTTCCTTACAGAAGAAAGGAGCGACAAAAACAACGGATGGTATTGGTACTATGCCAATCAGGCGCACGCATGGGTGCAGGTGTATTTCCCGGGATATGGATGGCTCGATTTTGACACTACTGTGGGCAACGATGGCGAGAATCGCTCTACCCCTCAACCTGACGGCACCCCTCCTATGCAACCACCAAAGGCGTGGCTGGCTGCCGAAGGCGTAGTTGTGGACGTGGACACCTTGAAAAAGGCGTTAAAGATGTCTCTAAAACAGTTTGTATTTCATGACAATGAATATAAACCCACCAAGGGCACTGAGATGACTTTGGACATGAAGGTAGCGGTAGTTTACAAAGACAGTATTGCTATTCCGCTCAGGAACATAAAAGCGGGCGATATAGGCACTGCCGTATCCTACTCTGAAGATTTGAAACGAATGGAAGTAAGGAGCGGAGAACGTGCCGATGATCTCGTAAAACGACTGCCTGCCTCCGTTCCCACAGACGAACTGTACCTGAAACGTACAGAACTGGCATCCAAGCAGGAAAAACAACAAACACAGGTGACAGAAACCGAAATACCTGTTAAAAAGGTCCTTTTGACGGCATTGTTCGCACTGGCAGCGATCATTCTTGCCCTGTTGGCAGTACCAGGTATTATCTGGAGATATTATTTGCTTCGCTTCCGTAATGCATATCCGGCAACAAACAAACCATATTGGGCTTTCCGCGCGGCAACATACTATCTCCACATGTGTGGCATTATACGCGGCTCGTTAACGCCATTGCAATATGCCCGGGATGTTGTTGACAGGGAAATGGGTACAGACATGACCTCTTTCATGAATATATACTTGAAAAAGAAATACGCTAAACAGGAACTTACAATAAATGAGCAGCAGAAGGTCGGCCAATTCCTTACGCCATTCATCGCGTCTGTTCGGGGAAAGGTACCGGCATCAACCCGAATAATTGGTTTCATTAATCCTGTGCGTTGTGCTTCATTCTTTGTCAGCCCCGAAAACGAACAGGGATAAAATAGATGTGTAAGAAAGGTGGTGAAAAATAACGGCCTCTCTTTGCACTAAAATCGAACGGAAATTCGGCAAATTCGCTTGAAGTAAACACGGTTCATGTCGCAAATTTTCACAAAACAATAGCATTTGTTAGCCATAGGGTTATTCCTATCTTTGTCACACGTTGAAATCCGTCTGTTAAGATGGCTGGAGCCGCTATTGTTTTTTATTTTTTAAACCAACTTATATGTTCAAAAGCACCGGCCTGATGGCTGCTTTTTTCCTTCTGTTACCCTTTCTTGCCACAGCGCAATCATCTAACGGTACGATCAAAGGCTTCGTTTATGATAAAAAGACCGGAGAACCCATGATCTATACAAACGTTTCAGTCGTAAACGCAAAAACCGGCGTTCAGACTGACGTGAACGGTTATTTCTCTATATCCCTGCCTGCCGGTAGCTACAGACTATTGGTAACCACTATTGGCTATGACAGCAGCGTAACGGATGTGAACCTATTATCCGAGGCTATTGTAAGTAAGAAAATTCTCCTTACCCGTCAGGAAGTGGAACTGAAAGGTGTTGAAGTGTCGGGCAGAAAAACAGAAAAGATCACGCACATCAACACTGGTGTTACAACTGTTACGCCCAGACAGTTAAAAATGCTGCCAAGTGCAGGCGGCGAACCTGACGTTGCTCAGTACCTACAGGTTATACCGGGAGTCGTTTTCACAGGCGACCAGGGAGGTCAGCTCTACATTCGTGGTGGCGCGCCGTCACAGGTGGGCATCTACCTCGACGGTGTGACGATCTACAATCCCTTCCACTCTATTGGCCTGTTCTCTGTGTTCGAAACTGAGGCGATCAAAAACGTCGACGTGTATACTGCGGGATTCAATGCTCAATACGGCAACCGTACTGCAGCTATTGTCGATGTGCATACTCGTGATGGCAACAAAAACAAACTTTCCGGTCTGGTATCAGCGTCACCTATCATGTCGCGCGTGATGCTTGAGGGACCACTCGTAAAATCAAAAAAAGATAATGGATCAGGCGTTACCTTCCTGGTTACCGGCAAACAGAGTTATATCGACCAGACCACCAAGGCTATATACTCGGGCATGAGTGACCAACTGAAATACGGGCTGCCTTTCCAGTTCCGCGATCTGTATGGAAAGGTTACGTTTAATGGCGATAACGGCTCAAAACTGAATGTTTTCGGCTTCAGCTTTGACGACCGCGCCAACCTGCTCAATGACACTACCGGTGCAAAGGTGGCTGACTATAAGTGGAAAACAACCGGTGGTGGAGCCACCTTCGTAGTTTCTCCTTCAAACACATCAGCACTCATAGATGGTAAATTCGCTTATTCAAATTACGATATCTCGCTTGACAAGCTGAATGCCAACGTGAATGACACTACACCAAGCACAAGCAAAATAGGTGGATTTGAAGCTGCGATCAACTTCACTTATTTTCTTCAGGATTACAGCCAGCTCAAATACGGTGTTGAAGTGAACGGCATCAACACATCACTCACCTACAAGATCGCCGATGGTGTTACCACTACTCAGGATCGCCAGAGTACCATCGCTTCTCTGTACTTTATGTACAGGCACAACTTCAGTAGCAAGTTCATTTTTGAACCAAGCCTCAGGATGCAGTATTATTCTGAGATCAGTAAGTTCTCTCCCGAGCCACGACTGGGTATCAAGTACAATATTTCAGAAAGTGTTCGCTTTAAGAGCGCCGCGGGTATCTACTCGCAAAACATCATGAGTACCAAATCAGACATCGACATCGTCAATCTGTTCACCGGCTTCCTCATGAGTCCTGACCAGCAGTATAAGAATGCCAACGGAGATTTTGTAAAGTCAACACTGCAAAAGTCTTATCACCTGGTGGCAGGTGTTGAAGTCGACGTTCAGCGCGTAGAACTGAACGCTGAACCTTGGGTAAAATATTTCCCGCAAGTAAATGAACTGAATAGAAATAAGAGCGCACTGGTAGCCGGCGATCCCGACTTTGCAGCATCAAACGGAGTTGCTGGCGGCATTGACCTTTCTGCCAAATACAGTCACGACCGCGTGTATCTGTGGGTGGCTATGGGTTACCAAAAAGTTACATATACGGGCGTTGACTCGAAAGGCCAGAAACAGACTTACCCCACCCCGTTCGATACCCGTTACAACTCGAACGTGGTAGCATCATACACTGCGGGCAAGAAAAAGGACTGGGAACTATCTACCCGTTTCAATTTCAGGGCACCATTCCCGTTCACACAGACACAGGGATACTATGAGAATGCCAACATGACCAACCAGGGTATGGCAACCAATCCGCTGGTACAAAACGGAAATTATGGTGTTCTCTATTCAGATATCATCAATGGAGGTCGCCTTTCTTACTTCCATCGCCTTGACATATCTGCAAAGAAAAAATTCATCATCAGCGAACGTTCAAAACTTGAGGCTACTGCTGCTATTACAAACGTTTATAACAGGCAGAATATCTTCTACGTTGACCGTATAACGAACGAAAAAAAATACCAGTTACCGTTCTTCCCGAGTGCCAATTTAACCTGGAGTTTCTAAAGATAACTACATGAAGTTGAACCGTAGAAAACCGTCATTCCGAACACTTACCTGCATCACAGCTACTGTTTTGCCCGTTTTGGTGCATGGTCAGGTGCATATATCGGCACAGCCCGAGAATTGCATTCCTGCCCTTTCCACAGAATTGCATAAACAGGGACATCATGCTGTATCGGCCCAAACGGCAAGGCAGCTTCAGATTGCGGAAAATGCCCGGGTACAACTAAATAATCCGGCCGATCTCGATCGGGCAGCCTATAACCGCGCCATGGCTGGACTTATAGCAGACCGTAAAGATGGAATAACGTATGCTGAAAAGATAATGAATGAGACCCCCAATCCGGCATACAATCAACGGATCGGGTATGAACTTGCACATTACTTCTTTAAGAAAGACAAGTATGCTGAAGCCATCAAATACTATGAGATGATGGGCATCCACAATCTTGACAACGACGAAACCGGAGATCAGAAATTTGAGTTGGCGTATTGCTACTTCAACAACAAACAGTTCGATAAGGCAAAACCTCTTTTTGCAGCAATAAAGAGCATTAAGGATAATAAGTACTACATGGCAGGTAATTATTACTATGGACTGCTGTGTTATAATGAGAACAAATACGACGAGGCACTGTCTGCATTCGACGTTGTAAAGAACGACAAAGATTACCGTGCTGTTGTTCCCTATTACATTGCTGAGATCTACTATTTCAAGGGCGACAGGGCCACGGCTTTGGCGATGGCCGATACGCTGATCAACAAGAAAGAAAAAAGTTTCTACGACAAAGAACTCCATCTATTGGCCGCTCAATGCCATTTTGAAGCGCAGAAATACGCCGAAGCAAAACCATATTTCGACTACTACTACGAACACGCCGATAAGATCCGCAAGGAAGACCTCTACGAAATAGCTTACTGCCATTACCGTCTCGACAACTGGAAGAGTGCAATTGTTAAGTTCAGGATGCTGAGTGATACCCGCGACTCCATGGGGCAGACTTCAATGTACCTCCTTGGCGATTGCTACCTGAAGACAGGCGACCGTGCAAGTGCGCGAAACGCATTCGGTATCTGCGCCGACATGAACTTCAATAAAAGTCTGCAGGAAGCCGCAATGATCCTGTATGGTCGGCTGAGTTACGAAACAGGAAACACAGATGAAGCGCTGCGACAGTTAAAGACTTTGCTGGAGGTTTACCCGAATTCCGAGCATAAGGATGAAGCTCAGACTTTTCTTTCCGGCCTCACTATGAAGACGGGAAATTATGAAGAAGCACTCAACAGGCTGCAAAGTGTACGCACAAAAGACAACAACTACTGGAGCGTATACCAAAAAGCCGCTTACGGATATGGAGTGCAGCTGTACAGGAAGGGTGAAATGAAAAAAGCTGAAGAGTATTTTGCACTTTCGCTGCAGAATCCCCTCAATTCGGAATATGAACGTGCTGCCTATTTCTGGCGTGCCGAAGCGGCTTATCAGCTCCACCACTATACTGACGCGATTAACTATGCTCAGAACTTCATCAGCCGTATGGGAAATATGGCAGTAATTGAACGTCTGAGTCCGCAATCCACCATACAACATGCCTACCTCACCATGGGCTATTCGGCCCTGGAGACAGGCAACTACATTGCCGCACAGGATTTCTTCAATCAGGCACAACTGGCGCGCTCGGGCGACAAACACACCGGCAACGTAGCGTTGCTGCTGGAAGCGGATGCCGTGTTCCTGCAAAAGAACTATACAAAGGCAATTTCATTATATGAGCGCATCATAGCCGGTGGTGGCACCGACGTTGATTACGCCAAATTCCAGAAAGCGATCCTGCTGGGCCTTACCAACCGACAGAACGATAAGATCGCTTTGCTCCAGTCGCTCACCAAGGTAAAGCCTGCGTCGCTGTACGCTGGTAATGCGCAATACGAGATCGCACTTACTCACATGGAGATGGAGCACTATAAAGATGCCCTGGCTGCCCTTAAAGTCATTACGGAATCGGAAAGTGACAAAGGTATCGCCCCCAAAGCATGGTTGAAGACGGCTTACATCTACCAACAGCAGAACGATAACAAAAAAGCTATTGAGGCATATCGCAAGATCGTCCTGAATTATCCCGGTGCCGAAGAAAGACTCCCGGCGCTGGACGCACTCAAGAACCTGTACATACAGACAAACCAGCCTGAGCAGTACACACAACTCTTGAAAGAAGGCAACCTTCCATCGTCTGATAATAGCATTCTGGACTCGACCTACTACTCAGCCGCTGAAGCACAATTTGCTGCAGAGAAATGGAACGACGCCCGTGATGGCTTTGCAAATTACCTGAACAATTATCCAAACGGGGTGTTTGCGACAAAAGCACACTTCTATCTGGGCGAGAGTAATTACAAGTTAAGAAAGAACGCGGAAGCGCTTACTGAATATGAAGCAGTACTTGCCACGCCATGGAATGACTTCTCAGAAATCAGTGCACGCCGTGCTGCTAATATTGCTATGGACCTGCGAAAGTTTGAACAGGCATACAAGATATTCACTGCCTTGCGCAACAATTCCACCGACGAATACGCCAACGAAACCATTTATCGTGGCTTAATGAAGAGCGGGTTCATGTTGGGCAAGCAGGACGAGGCAGGCCGCTACGCCGATTCATTATTGGCAATGGGAGGCGTATCTACTGAAGCAGCTACAGACGCTAAATACGTGAAAGCCCGCTCATTGCAACTCTCCGACCGCGACAATGAGGCGATCGAGGCGTTCAAACAACTGGCAGGCAACAAAAGTGGCGATATTGCTGCTGAGTCGCGTTACAGGATCGCTGAAATCCTGCTGAAACAAGACAAACTCAAGGAGGCGGAAGAAGCAGCAAACGAGACAGTAAAACTATCGGCCGGTAACGACAATTGGGTTGGAAAAGCATACATCCTCCTAGCCGATGTACTGTTGAAACAAAAAGACTACTTCAACGCCAAGGCATTGCTGCAAAGTATTGTTAAGAACACCAAAGTTCAGGAACTGAAGGTGGAAGCCGCAAAAAAACTTGACGAAGTAAAGAAAGCTGAAAGAAGTTCAAGCAAATTATCTGACGAAAAATAGATCACTTATGAGGGTTAGACCTTTTATCATACTTGCTTCTGCGTTTAGTGGCTTTCAGGCCCATGCACAGCGCCTGGCTCCGGGTAGCGATACGGTCCTCAAAGGATCCACGATCGAGGTGATACAGTCATATAAACCGAGGGTAAAACAAAGCCCCAAACCAGACTGGAAGCCTCAATTGCCACCAATGGACACGACGCGTCCGTCTTTTAAGACAGATGTGCCACAACAAACACTATTCTATTCTTACTACTCACCACCACTACGCCCGTTGGCCTTAGGTAAGAATCTTAATGAGCTCCCATATCAGAACTACGTCACGACCGGTGGCGGCAATCTGTCTACCATCTATCTCGATGCCGGTATTGGCAGCATTAAGAAAGAAAACTACGAAACGGGCATCCACCTGCACCACATATCGCAGAAAGGAAACATCGTTCATCAGCAATCATCACTGTCCGGTGTTGAAGCAGCCGGTAGTCTCCACAACGAAAAGGGAGATTTCAATGCATCACTCTCCGGTTCACACAATAGGTATTACCAATATGGCTACGACCATGTTCTTCATAATTACGGCGACGAAACAGTCGCTCAGGCTTACACGGCCGTTCGTTTGGAAGGAGACATGATCAACCGCAAAGACACTTCCTCTCGCCTTGATTATCAACCCAGTATAAAGGCTACTTACTATGGAGCAAGGTTTAACTCCTCTGAAATAAGCGCAAGTTTTTACGCCCCGGTTGTGTATAAATTGAATAAGTCTCTGGATCTGAGGGCAAATGTTGCCGGTGCCATTGCCAGCTACAATACCGCCGGTGCAACAATTGCCAATAATTATGTACTGGCTGCTCCGGGTGTGGGCATGCAGTTCAACGAGTACTACAGTGCACACGCGTTGGCTGGATTCGCGTACGGCAAAGGTGGAAGCACCTACTTCCTACCCGATGCGGAAGTAGCCTTTACTATGCGCGATTATCTTTTCCGCCTCAGTATAGGGTACAAAGCCGACCTTAGGCAAAACACCTATGAACAAATGACAATGGAAAATCCTTTTATGGTGAGCTCCTACCGCGTTGTTCAGACCAAACGAGATGAGATCTTCGCTGCAGTACAGGGCAGCCTCGGTAACCACTTCAGTTATTCGGCCCGTGGCAGCTGGTGGAACTTCTTCGATCTGCCAACATTCTTAAATGACACCGGAGATAACCGCACGTTTTACGCATTGTACCAGAATGTAAAAGCCGTATCTGCACAGGCTTCAGCCCGCTATCAGGACGCCAACAAATGGTCGGCAGGTCTTACGGCAGAGTGGTATTATTTTTACAGCAGCACCGATACTAAAGTATGGCATACGCCATCTGTCAACATTAAAGGCGACTTCCAGATGGCTGTTACCCGTAAACTTGATGTTTCTTTTTACGGTATAATGATGGGAGGAATCAAAGCAAGAGATATAGCCGGCAACACGATCGATCTGAAAACAATTGCAGACATGGGCGTTGGTGCCGAATACAAACTTATCCCTCGCTTATCCGCCTTTGTTCAATTCAATAATATATTGAACAGTAAATATCAGCGCTGGATGGGTTATCAAGTATATGGCTTCAATGTTTACGGCGGATTGCGATTGAAATTCTAAAGAAAAATATTACTTTCATCGGATAAATGGACATAGCAAAGTACATAGGATTATATCTACTCAAAAACCAATACTGTTACGTACACGGTATTGGCAACATGGAACTGAAAAAAGTGCGTTCAACTCACGATGGTTCCGCCCTTACGCCGCCGTCATATGAAGTGCACGTCACACCCGGAGGTTCAATAGACGATAATCTTGCTAATTTCATTGCTACAAACGAACAGGTAAGTATTTCTAAAGCAGCAAACACGCTCAGGGAATTCAGCATTCAGGTACGGAAGGATATTGCTGACGGAAAAGAGGTTGTTATTCCCAACATTGGCAAGTTTGTTGAAGAAGGAGGTAAGGTCAAGTTTATTACCGACGCTCACTTCAAATACACACCTGCAAGTCTGCCAACCATTAAGAACAGTAAACAACTGGACGAGCAGAATAGTAAACTTGCTCATAAACCATCTTATCCGCCACCTGCCAAAGCAGACTCCATCAACTGGAACATGGTTATTATTGTGGTGGTGCTTTTACTTATCCTTGGCGGAGCGGCTTACTTCATTTACGATTACACGAAAAGCACCGATACCGAGGCAACTTCTGCTCCTGTGGTAGATACACCTGTACAACAACCCGCAGTTGTGCTGCCCGACACACTGGCAACACCAAAAACCGACACAGTTGACAGCGGCGCTGTCGCAATGGAGGTTGATTCAACAACAACGAGCGATTTCCGCATCATTATAGGTAATTACCATACCCGCGAGCGTGCTGAAAAACGCGTAAACAATCTAACTCTAAACGGCAACAAAGTTGAAATGGTTCAGCAAGACTCAACCAATTTCAATGTGATAACCAGGATCAACTGCCGGGTCATAGATACTGCGCATGTCAAGGATTCGCTGAGAAGAATGTTTGGGTACGAACAGGTACGCATCGTCAAATAGATTGCTTACAATCCACGCGGCTCCTGCTATGAACAGACAGAATCTCAAAGTAATCATCACAGGAACCACCGGTATGGTCGGTGAAGGCGTGTTGCACGAATGTTTGAACAGTGCAGACATAGCAGAGGTACTGATCATCAACCGTAAGGCCTTAGGCCTCTCCCACCCCAAGCTAAATGAGATCATCCACGCTGATTTCTACAACATGGAACCGATCGCAGCACAACTGAGCGGGTATGATGCCTGTTTCTTCTGCTTAGGTGTATCATCTGTTGGAATGAAGGCAAACGAGTATTACAAGGCAACTTATACACTGACCTTGCACGTAGCTGGCATACTCAGCCGCGTAAATACCGATATGACCTTCTGCTACGTATCGGGCGCAGGCACCGACGAGACTGAGTCAGGCAGGAGTGAATGGGCCAGGGTAAAGGGTAAAACAGAAAATGATATTGCGAAGTTGCCCTTCCGTGAGACGTTCGCTTTCAGGCCGGGGTTCATAAAACCTACACAAGGACTTACCCGAACACACAACTTTTATAAGTACGTAAACTGGCTTTTCCCTATCGGTAGGGCTATTTATCCCAAGGCCTTCTGTACCATGAAAGAATTAGGTGTAGCTATGATCAATGTAGCAAAAAGCGGATACAGCAAACGCATCATAGAAGGCAACGATATTATCGCACTTGGCCGTCAGTAAGACGATCAGGCCTTCTGCAACAATATGTTGGCAGTTGCAACAATTCCTTCCTCTCGTCCTATAAAACTGAGCTGCTCAGTGGTAGTTGCTTTGATAGAAACATCATCCGGAGAAATATCCAGGATGCCCGCTATGGTATTTCGCATATCATCAACATACTTACGGATCTTAGGAGCCTGCAGCAATATGGTGCTGTCAATATTCACCAGCTTATAGCCTTTGTCCTGAACTAATTGGTACGATCGCTTTAGCAACAACTTGGAATCAATGCCTTTATATGCAGGATCGGTATCTGGGAAATGCTGGCCTATATCGCCAAGGCTCAACGCGCCCAACAAAGCGTCACATATTGCGTGCAACAACACATCGGCATCAGAATGGCCCAGTGCGCCTTTAGCGTGCGGAATATGAATGCCACCCAACCAAAATTCACGTCCTTCTACCAACTTATGGAAATCAATTCCCTGACCTATTCTGTACATAAAAAACAAGTTATTTTTTTTTGGATTTAAACAGCCAGCAATGCCTGCCAGGCCTTATCCAGTTCACCCGAATCAATTGACACCTTAGCATATCGGTGCAATGCCTCAACCATGCTATCCGGATCGCTCTTATACATATCAAGTATACCCTTGATTCGCTTATCATGATTAGCAGAATCTATCGCCGGAATAGCCGTGCTGTTTCCAAGGATACCCAAGTGGTTCCCTGTAAGGATCTTACTATTCCTTACTGTTTCCGGCAAAGCATCGATACCAACGCCCACAGCTACGTTAGGCTTTGGTACTTCAAACAATGCACTGCCCGACGCCCTGCAATAGTAATCGCCCCCCATGCGAGCAACCAGATCTATCTTGTTTGGGTCGATCTTTCCGTCGGCGTCAAGAATTGCGTCGTCAATATGCATACACAACACCTCACAGATCACCAGATTCCCTGCACCGCCTTCCTCGCCTGTTTCAACTATTTTCAACACCTTGCACTCCAACTGCACCGGCGACTCCTTAACCCTGAATGGTCCCACCATTTCAGATGGAATTGGGGTAAATCCTGCTTTCTCAAACTCGCTCACCCCTTTAGGAAACTCGCAGCTTGCCAGACTCATTTGCTGAACAATGTTGTAGTTCACCACATTGATAACTACCTCATTGGTTGCATAGGCGTTTTCCAGGGTATGCTTGATCGTATTATCGCGAACCCTGCGGGCGGGAGAAAAGATGACAATGGGTGGCTTTGAACCAAATACATTAAAGAAGCTGAACGGTGACAGATTGGGCCTGCCATCACGATCAATAGTACTGGCAAAACATATGGGGCGCGGAGCTATCGAACTAAGCAGATAGCTGTGCAACAAGGCGGTCTTTATCTCTCCCGGAACGATCTTCATAAAAACATGGCTTTAATACAGCCTCTATATGTGCAAGATACGGGGATATATGCAACTGCACAAACCCCCGTATCTGTTTTAAATTAGTGTTGTTGAACGAGTTTTTATCTCGGCCTCAA
This sequence comes from Chitinophagaceae bacterium, assembly GCA_014879545.1. GTDB lineage: Bacteria > Bacteroidota > Bacteroidia > Chitinophagales > Chitinophagaceae > Nemorincola. The sequence goes on from JACSRV010000112.1 coordinate 34,457, forward strand.
TTATCAGATCAGACTTACACTCCTGTTCACAAATTCAGTAAGGTCGGCTCCGGTGAGCATACCCTGAGAAAGCATCGCAAGATCGAATGCCTGTTTTGCCAATCTGCCCTGATCATCTCCACCCGCAGCCAGTATCTTGCTGACGAGTTTGTGGTTGCTGTTAACGCTCACGTTATAGCTATCCGGAATGGATCCATAGAAACTCATTCCGCCACCCAACGCCGACATATCTTTCATCCGGCGCATAAACTCGTCCATTGTTACCGTTACCGGCAATTCATCCGGCCCGAGTGCTTCCACTTTTACGGTCATGTTCGGCTTATTTATCGCCTGCTCGAAAATGGTCTTAACGTTGTTAGTTTGCTCCTCGTTCAGTATCGACTCTATCTTTTCCTCCTTTTCTATCAGCTTCTCCACTACATCAGCGTCAACACGTTTCATACTTATCTTCTCCAGTTTACGCTCCAGAGTATGGATGAAGTGAGTGTCTATCGGTGAGTTCATCAACAGTACGTCATAGCCCTTACGGTTGGCACTCTGTATAAAAGAATCCTGCTTGGCGGGATCATTAGTGTACAAGTACACAAGGTTACCGCTCTTGTCCTTTTGAAGCAGTTCGGTCTTCTCCTGATATTTGGAGAAAGTGAAGTGTTCGCTCTTGGTATTTGACAACAACACAAAATCCTTTGCCCTGTCATAGAACTTGTCTTCACTGATCATGCCATATTTCACAAACAAGCCTATGTCAGCCCACTTACTTTCATAGCTTTTGCGGTCGGCCTTGAATAGTTCAGCAAGCTTGTCTGCTACTTTTTTGCTGATATGGCTGTTTATCTTCTTCACGTTTCCATCGGCTTGCAGGAAGCTACGAGAAACGTTCAATGGAATATCCGGTGAATCGATAACGCCATGCAAAAGCATCAGGAAGTCAGGAACTATATCTTTTACCTCGTCGGTGATGAACACCTGACGCGAGAAAAGTTTGATCTTATTGCGCTGGAACTCGAAGTCGTTTTTCACTTTCGGGAAGTACAGCACTCCCGTAAGCGTGAACGGATAGTCGACATTCAAATGGATCCAGAACAGAGGCTCCTCGCTCATTGGATACAATTCTCTGTAAAACTTCAGATAGTCCTCATCGGTAAGGTCCGCCGGAGCCTTGGTCCAGATAGGGGTAGTATCATTAATTATGTTATCTACCTCTACCTCCTTGGGCTTTTTGTCAGCACTCTCCTCGCCTTCTGCGGTAGCCTCTTCGTAATCATACTCCTTTTTTGTGCCGAACTTGATAGGCACAGACAGGAAGCGACAATATTTGTCAAGAATTGTCTGCAACTTATGCTCGTCCAAAAACTCGTCAGAATCAGCGTTTACATGCAGAATAATATCCGTTCCCCTCGTTGACCTTTTTCCCTCAGATATCTCAAACTCAGTACTGCCATCACATATCCAACGGGCCGGAGCCGCACCATCCTGATAACTGAGCGTCTGGATCTCAACCTGATCTGCAACCATGAACGCAGAATAGAATCCGAGACCGAATTTACCGATCAGCTCATTGGCGTCTTTTGCATCCTTAAACTTCTCCACAAACTCCTCGGCACCCGAAAAAGCGATCTGATTGATATACTTCTTGATCTCGTCCGCCGTCATACCGATACCATTGTCTGATATCGTTATGGTGCGCGCCTCCTTATCAAACGCAACTTCAACAAGTGGCGCGCCGATCTCCCCCTGATACTGCCCCAATGAGGACAACCGCTTCACTTTCTGCACAGCGTCAACTGCGTTAGAAACGAGCTCGCGCAGGAAGATCTCATTATCAGAATAAAGGAACTTCTTGATTATCGGAAAAATGTTCTCGGTATGGATGGAAATACTGCCTTTCTCTTGCATATATTTTGGATTTTTATTTTGTAATACAGTTAGCAACTTACATTCCAATCCACAAAACGGTGACAGATTGTCAGAAAAAGCAAAATTAGCCGTCCTGTCAAATATCTGCATTGAAAAAAATGACAGAATTCCACCATCACATAGGACATACCCGTAAATAAAAAGACTGGTCGCACTAGATGTGCGACCAGTCATATCACAAAAACTACAACCTGATTAATGAATGATCACGAGTTTAACGTTTGAAGACGAACCACCGTCTGTCACTCTTACGAAATAGATTCCGTCATTGAGCGCCGAGGTGTTCAATTCCATTGTGTGCTCACCTGAATTGAGTGTTTTTTCAACAACCGGCATTACCTCACGACCACTGATATCAGTGACAGAAACTGTAATGGTTGCTTGTTCACGCAGAGATACTGCGATCATTGCTGAATTACCTGCAGGATTCGGGAACACCTTCATTGATGTTGCTGATGCAAGCGCACCGATACCTGTTGTTGCAACACCGGTTCCGGCTACTGCAAAGTCATAGTTCGACTCATCGCCATCGGTGTTCACGATAGTGACCTTGCCTGTACGCACTCCTGCCGCAGTTGGCTTGAACTGTACAACAAATGCCTGGCTACCACCTACAGCCACGCTTACAGGGAACGATGGTGCACCGTACAATGTGAATTCTGATGCGTTTGCACCCGTGAAGTTGATATCAGATACATTCAGAATACCCAATCCTTTGTTCTCGATCATAAATGATTTCTGAACGTAGTTGTCAAGATTCACCGGACCAAAATCGGTAAAGTTGGCTGCGCCCGGTGTAGCATCGCCATCAGCAATGTCGACGCCATTTCCTTTTACGTTGATTTCAGGAACACCCAGGGTTGTACCTTGTAACAGGAAGTTATAGGTAGCTTCATCAGCATCGTTGCTGAGTATATTCATAACGGCTGTGCGGGTACCAACAGTAGTCGCTGCAAACTGCACTGAAATGGTTACTGAATCATTAGGAGCAATTGACATAGGAATCGATGGAGCCACCACTACCGTAAACTCAGTCGCACCTGCGAAAGCAATGGAGGTCACATTCAACGGACCAACACCTTTGTTCTGGATCACGAAAGTTTTGATAACATTGGAACCAAGGTTCAATGTGCCGAAGTCGGTATTATTGGTTGTACCTGCGGTAACATCGCCGTCAGCAATATTCACACCGTTTCCTTTTACGTTTATCTCAGGCATTGCAACACCTAAACCCTGTATTGCGAAATTGTATGGATTTTCGTCAACATCGTTGCTGGAGATGTTAAAAATAGCGGGCCTCACACCACCTGCCGTTGGAGAAAATCTTACTGTAACGATCTGTGTGTCACCTGGTGCAATTGACAGAGGGAACGACGGACCACTCACTATCGAGAACTCAGCAGCCGAACTACCGCTGAATGACATACCGGTAACTGTTAGTGCACCAAGGCCGGTATTCTGCACTACAAAATTGCGCGTGCTGTTCGAGCCTGTATTTACAGTACCGAAATCTGTATTGTTTGCCGTACCCGCCGTAACATCACCATCTATTATAGATATTCCATTACCCTTTACGTTGATCTCCGGTAGATGTTGACCCATACCGCTAACTGCAAAATCAAAGTTTGCTTCATCGGCATCATTGGTCAACAGATTCATCGTTGCATTACGAACACCTCCTGTTGACGGAGTAAACGTTGCGGTAAGCGTATAACTGTTGCCGGCTGCTATCGTCAATGGGAATGAAGGCGCACCTGTCAATGAGAAGTTAGACGCAGCTGAACCAGTGAAATTAACACCTGATACAACCAAATTGCCATAACCGCTATTCGTAACAACGAATGTATTGGCAGTACTATTGCCTACGATCACAGTGCCAAAATCTGTATTATCTGAAACGCCTGGTGTGATATCTCCATCAACAATTGCCGTACCGGCACCGGTAATATTAACCTCAGGCGAATCAACACCCACACCTGCGATAGAAACGTTGTACATCGCCTCAGTAATGTCGCTGTTCGCTATGTCCAGAGAAGCTACACGGGTACCGGCTGCAGACGGAGTGAAACGAACACTGATTGTCTGCGTACCACCTGCAGCTACTGTAAACGGAGTAACCGGAGCTCCTACGAATGCAAAGTCTGCACTATTTGTGCCGGAAATTGCAAGTGTATTAACTGTAAGAGCACCCGCACCCGTGTTTTTGATCACAAATGACTTTACAGTATTAGTACCGGTATATACACTACCAAAATGGGTATTGTCTGATACTGACGGAGTATTATCACCATCTGCAATTGAAACGCTGTTTCCTGTTAGGTCTGCCTCAGGTGCTGAGTTGTACGTATCAGGATTGAACATCATCAACATCTGACCACCTTCCACCAATTCTCCACCTATCGGATAGTGCGCTTGATCCACCATCAGGAAATTGCCGGGTCCAAGTATCTTCTCCATGTCAATCATTCCAGACGCTTCTTCATCCTGAGTAAGATATTGGGTGCCACCAGCAAGGAATCGTGTAGAATCATGCGAAGCGATCTGCTTCAGGTTTCCTGTAGCAATAGTGTACTGCCATATCTTTCCAAGGTGTGAGTTGTTGCCCACGTCTTCCTGCATAAATATGTGACCATAATTATCAATGGTCATGTTATCAAACATTTTCTGACCTTCAGTACCATTAAGAACCGCAGTGATAGTGCCACCCATCAGTGGTTTGCGGGCATCAGCAAACCTCAGGCGCCACAATCTGCTGGGGGCAGTAAACGAGTTAGTAGTCACGAAATAGAAATCATTCGGATTCTGAGGATCCCACGCACAGTCTTCCGGACGAAGGAAGTTGGTAACACCAGCTGTGTTGCTGGCGTTGTTTAGTGCGATACCGGTCATGTTCTGCACATTGCCGAGATCGGCCAATGCAAAACTAGTACCTGACGCGGGCACCGATGAACTTGACTCTGCTGTCATTCCGCTCACAGCAACACCGTACAGACGGCCATTTGTAAGACCTGCTTTCTCAACATCAGTACCGGTTGTTGTTTTCGTACCAACATAAACATATACCTGACCAGGGGTAGCATCATCTGTACCTATCACCACTGTTGTATCGCTTGCCAACGGGCTTGCAACCGAATTCTCCCAAGAGAATTTGCCCAAACGTGGCAATTCATAACTAGTACCTGCTGCTGTACCCGTAATAATATGAGCAAATGCCCTACCTTCTGAACCAGACTCTTCGCCGTTCATAAATATGCGCTCCATAGTACCTTTTCCGGTTGCAGCGTTGTAGAACGCAGAAACTTCAGGAAGATCGGCAGAACAAAAGCGACTCATTGCAGCGAGGATGGAAGTGAATGCCGAATTGTAGGTGATGTAGCTCGATGTCACAGGGTTCCACAAATTCACGTTCTGTATCAGATCAGAACCACTCAACACTGCCAGATCCGACTTACGAACCTGCCATTTTGAAACAAATGTCCCCAACTGTCCATGTGCCCTTGCTATACCCGATGTGTTACCTATCTCGTGGTTTACAACCACTGTAAAAGTACCGTCGCCATTGTCAAACGCTCCTGCGCCATCCGGCAAACCACACATTCTGTATCCTCCTGCCGCCTCACCTACTGTAAGCATTGACGTCAGTGACACTCCCGGTGCAGCTGCAACAACATATGGGGTCTTTGAAGTTGACGGCCCTGTTACGCCCATAGACAATGCCATAGAAGGCGCCACCAATGACGATAACTTGTTAGCCCCCTGTAACTTGTAGCTGATCATATGGCTCAAATTTCCAGTCGCAGTGGCAATACCATTTTCCAATGGTGAATACTGGCCGTAATCGTTATCGTTACCTATTATAATAGTACTGTCATTTACTATTGCCAGACACTCTGTTTTTTCAAGTGTCGGATCCCAGCCGGTTCCGTTTATGTCCATAAACAGTGTCTTCTTCACAGGTACTATACCATTTGCAGCAAGTCCCGCTGAATCTACCAAAGCCTCAAGTGTTGAGCCACCATAAAGCGCAGAAGAAACAACTGAAGCAGCGCTTATGTTGATCTTGTACACTCGTTTCACATCAGTAGTTCCTCTCAAAGCAGCTTCAATCACCAGGAAAGTGGTGTCATTGATCGCTGCCATATCTCCCATTTTCCAGTCGCGAAGGCGTATCTGATTAGAACCAGATGCACCAATGATACCGTCGTTCAGGTATACAAACATCCTCGTTGCGTTGGTAACAGGGTCTATCTCCAGTATCCTGTGCACACGGCTGTTCTCGCCAACCGTTTTGGTCGGGTACAACAGCGGGCTTTGAATGATCGCGTATACTTTTCCGTTAGGGGCAATTGTTATGCCTTCGAAACCACGGTTGTTCTTCCTGTATTTAAAGCAGGTATCTATCTGCACATCTATTGACTGTGCTCCTACCTGACCGGCATATGGAGTATATCGCTTCTGTACGACACCGTTCTGATCCAGTTTCCAGATGGTCGGGCCACCCTCTTCACACAACCAGAAGTTGCCGCTTGCATCAACAGCTATACCTTCGCAATCGATACCCCAAATGTCCTTGGCCGTTGTTTTTGCGGCAAAATTCAAGCAGTTCTGCACAGTATCAGTGCTGGCAACTTCCGTTGCAGTACTTCCAAAACCCGTTGGGTTGATGATGCCTGAAGCAGTTGTTCCGCCGGGACGTTTTATAGAGATCGTTTGCAATATCTGCACCGAATCACCGTTGAGGCGCACCCTGTGTATCTTGGGCGCATAGCTCGGGAACGAATAGATCTTGTCATACGTTGGTGCACAGCCTGATGGATTTGCATTGGCTGCGTCAATATTCACACCGCGGTCAGAACAAACCCAGAATTCCTTTCCGTTTGTGTTGGGAACGTAATAGGCTCCGGAAAAACCACCTTCCCTGAAATTGATACCCTGGAAAGTACCTATCGGGGCGGAACTGTAGTTTTTATAGTCCTGCAAAATGGATATCTGCGCGTGCAGATCTCCGGCGGGCAGCAGTAGCCCGGCTGCAATAGCAGCCAACATTGTGTTGAGTTTTAGTTTCATACGCACTTCTATTATAGATTTGCGACAAAACTATCGGTACAGCATTGCCTTATCGTTACACCCGGGTTACGACATTTTTACGCTAATGTGAACAGAATGAACGCTAATTGTTACCACAATATCACCTAACCTCAATCCCATATTTGTACAACAGCCCCGGAAGACCTGCAAGTGAGAAGTGCGCTTTCTTCAATCTGTTACGCTCAGGGTCTATAGAATAATTGAACGCAGTGGTGAGGTCGGCGCCTTGAATATCTGTGTTATCAAATGTAGCTCCTAAGAAGTCGCAGTCTGTAAAACAGGCACCCTGCAAGTTTGCCTCAGTCATATCTGTATCACACATGCGACAATTCTGAAAATGGGCACTCTTCATTTTGGTCTTGAAGAACGAAGAATTATCCAACACACAGTTGCTGAAATGCACCTTCAGCGCAAAATCGCTGCACAGATCAAAACGCATACCTAACATCTTACAATTGTCGAATGTTACGTCCTGAAATGCCGTTCCGTTCAGGTCGACAAGACTAAGATTGCAGCCCTTGAATTTGCACTCAATAAAGCGGATCCCGGCAAATGATAACCCTGAAAAGTCGCAGGAAACGAATTCGCTGCCGTCGTATTCGCGCAGCAACCCTGTTGACTTAAAGTCTGTTTTCTCAAAAGTCCGTCCTATACTATCGTCAATACTCATTTATGATCTCACATTTGCCATCACACCTACACATGGTGATATGGCGAGTTATTCAATATGCTGAACGACCGGTAAACCTGTTCAGCCACTATGAGCCGTACCAACTGATGAGGGAAAACCAGTCCCGACAAAGACCAGGTTTGTCTGGCCCGGCTCTTCACCTCTTCACTCACACCAAAGGCTCCACCTATCAATATAACGAGGGTCTTTACACCCTGATTCATAAACTGTTGCATCTGCTGGCTCCACTGCACCGAATTCAAATGTTTGCCCCGCTCGTCCAGCAACACCAGGTAATGGTTGGTCGTAAGTCTTTTCAGGATCATCTCCTCCTCAACCTGTTTCGTGCGGGCCACATCCGTGGTCGCCATTTTTTTGGGTGGCTGCAAAACAACCAGTTCTATGCTGTTCCACGGCTGGGTCTTCTTGAAATAGTAATTCACTCCTTCCTCAATAAATGAGTCATTTTCCTTACCTAAAGACCATATCTCTATATGCATGCAACGTGATTGTGCTGTAAAAGTAGGCTTTCGCAAACAATGTCGCAGTTTGCACAACCTCATTGCCAGATGCACAAACGGAAAAAATATCTGTCACCACAGAAAAAACTGTTTTGTAAAACAAAACTGTTCTCCTATCTTTGCAGTCCGAAAAACGGAATGGCCTTGTAGCTCAACTGAATAGAGCATTTGACTACGGATCAAAAGGTTTCAGGTTTGAATCCTGACAAGGTCACCACTTAACGGAAAAAGGCTTCAGCAATGGAGCCTTTTTTATTTGCGGTATTTCATTCCTAACCGCTCATTGCTATATTTACCGCCCAAAATACCGCAATGAAACTTATCCCGCTTCTCGCAATCCTGGCATTGGTCTCAATTACCTCAACTGCCAAGACACCATCACTGAAATGGCCTATCACATCATCTACCCCGACACGCCCGGCACTTGACTACGGCTCGAATGGCAGAGGCCTACATTACTTCACCTCGTTTGAAGGAGGTTACTCTACCGGCTCATCTACGTCGCCCACAGACACGGCTGAGGGTAGCGGGTTCTTCTTTACCGTGGAGCTGGGTGCCCGCTTTGAGATAAAAACCACTGAAACAAGGTATAACCTGTTCTCTTTGTCACTGGCCTATACTCAAGCACCTATGTCCAAATACAAGCTCGAGTTTGTATCGTTGCCGATCTCGTACATTAGTATTGGCACCGGTCGCAATGGTACATTCGGGACGTATTGGCAGGCCGGTGCAGCGCTGCGTTACACTCTTGGTGCCAATATGGGCAACCGGGATGTAAAAGCAGGCTTCAATACTTTTCTGGCCGATCCGTTCTTGAGCGTGGGTATCAGCGGACCGTTCAGGCTGCTGAACAAACGCCACGGTGACGAAATTGGTGGTGGCCGCTACCTGCTGGGGCCTTGCTTCAGCTACTCTGCGATGAACATGGTGAAAAACGGAGACATGCACGGTTATATGCTTGGGCTACGCTATCAGTTATTCTTCATGTAAATGCTGGCAAGGGTAAAACAGCTTCTCACTTCCCACTATTTTTCCTTCAATTAGCTACTTTCGGGCCCGCGAAATCTAAGAAATTGATTTTCAACGTAATAAATGGAAAATCATAACGGTTTTGCTTCCAACCATACATTTTGTGGCAACCAAAACTGCGCACTTGCTTCCCAAAAACTGCGCACCTGCTTCCCAATTCCTGCGCAAACCTGCGCACTTAAAACATGAAAAATAATTGCATGCGACGCCGAAAAGTTCATTTTCTTGATTCTTACAACAAGTTACGAATGCACTCAAACTTCGCCAAAAGAAATATCTATGATAGTGCGTATTGTGTAGTATCATAGAAATTTGCAGCACTTTCACTGCCGTTGGACAAACAAACAATGTTTAGTAATACCGGTCAAAATAATCGGTACATTGGTATTATTGCGAGTATAACTTCCACACCATGCCTTGAAATTAATGTTATATGCACCTTGCAGAAATTGGGGCAAACAAAATATAGTTCAATAGCGTAACATCTGTTTTTATCCTTTGGGGAAAAAGCAATCATGCTTAATGCAAACCCACACATGCGGACAAAGGACATTCATCTTCATTATTCTTATCCTGTTTACTAACTACTTAATTAAAACACATAATATCAGAGCCGCTATGGGTAGGAAATCTCACCACCTGCATCATTTTGCAAATCCTTAACTGATATTTTCTTAAATGTGACAAAATTCTTTGTTCTCCTTACCTTGTCATAACCGTTGATTTGATAAGTATCCACATTAATTGCAAACAAAAGCAACGTATCCAAAGGAAGGCTTTCTATCCTATCCTATCCTTCCATTTCACTTCTGAAGACATATCTGTAAAAGCATTAGGTGCTAGTACACACAATTCACTGTTTTTCTCAGCTAAAGAAATATCGGGATATTCATACCCCAAGGCAAATGCAAGAGTATCTGGTGATTTGTTGGAAAGTTTCAGGAAGTAATTCCGTTCCAAAAATGGTAACTTCTCGCAAGATGCAAGACCGATGCAGACAAAAAATAGCATTCTAAAAATTCTCATAACAATTCGTTTTTATCATAACCGCCAGACAGCCTCCATTGAAGGAGATGCAAACCAAAGTCACCAATAATTTTCTTTACTGTGTTTCTTTTTTGTGAACGTTCAAAAAAAATCTGTAGCAATAAATGTCATTTGGATCTAAGGATAGGTTATCGTAAAGTTGTTTTTCTTCAAATATTCAAGATCCACTTTCACCTTCTTCAGCAGTCCTCTATTAGTGCCACTAATCTGCTCCCACCCAATAGCTTTAACAGTATCGTGACTGAATATGAAGTAGTGATGTGGGTAACTTTCCATGTAGTAGTTTTCCCAACATTGGTATAATCCCGGACCGTGAATATCACTAGTTCCCGGAAATATAAGACCTCTATTTTCGTCAGGAAAGGCACCATTCCTCGAATAAATTGTATCCGGCGAGTCCTCTACTCTCAAGTTCACTGCCATCGCGGAATTATTCTGAATAATTAATTGATCGTGACTCCCCTCAGGACAATTCTTATTTCTCCTGCAAGAAGACGCCTTGCATAAGAAAAAGATAAACACCAAAATGAGATACCGACCCATGTCAACAGTTCTCTTCTTAGTCATAATTATATAATTAGTAAGAGTTGAAAAAAAGACCAATGCATCGATGTATGTAGTTAGGTTCTAAGGATAGGTTATGGTAAAGTTGTTTTGCTTCAGATACTCAAGATCCACTTTCACCTTCTTCAGCAGTCCTCTATTAGTGCCGCTAATCTGCTTCCACCCAATAGCTTTAACAGTATCGTGACTGAAAATGAAATAGCAATCCTGTCTCTTATACACATCTCCGAGCCCACGAGA
>JACSRV010000182.1 GCA_014879545.1 Chitinophagaceae bacterium
AAGCGATGGTGACTTCCTACCCGGCCAACCAGCGCACCCATAGCCACACCCTTCAACGGATAACCCGGCTGCGTCACAACTATTGTCGGATCTCCTGCTGCACTGTACAACTGCCCGCCGTTATCGTGCGGGTCGGCAGTCCATGCGCCACCAGAGCACGATATCGTCACTGGTGTAGACGGATCGACGTTCACGTTGGTATTATGCCACGTCCTGTTTGCCAATATCGTACCCATGTACACTCCTTGCACACTTTGGTAGAGTGGCTTTTGTGTAAGCACATCCACATTGTATGTCTCACCACCACCGGGCACGTAACCTGCAGGTATGGTGCCCGTAGTGCATGATGGAGGCGTAGCATATTTCGTCATCCCGAAAGTAGCCTCACTACCCGATTTCACGGCCGACTGATCCAAATTCTGAAACACACAGGCTCCCATAAAGTTGCCCTGTGCCCTGGCGCTCAGCAGCTGGGCCTGCACATAGGCCGCTTGCTGCGCCTCTGTGGTAACCGGTGTACCCGCCTGTATCGCCGTACCCATCTCAGTAAAGAAAAATGGAGTATTCGGAAACGCGTTCGGAAATGTAGTGCTGATGTAGTTGGCCAGGTAAGTGCCATCATTAAAGGGGTTCATCGATGCGATAAACCTTGTAGTCCATACATTGGCCGTGGCCGGATTGGCAGCGAGCGCCGTCTGCAGATTTTGCAGCGCCACAATAGCCGGCGTATTTGCTCCGGTAGGATCTGCAAACGAAACAGGCACCGTTATGGGTAGCAACGACTGGGCAGGAATGTTCAGGCTGGTTTCTGCTGCCAGCAAAATCGCGATCATATTCACCACATCCGTAACTGTAAAAAGGCCACCGGCAAGATCATACTCATTGCCTATACCCCATATGCCTGCACCGGGGTTGGGTGTGGTGCCGCCGTTATATATCTCGGTCACCATGGCGGTTACCTGCGCAGTTACTGTAGCGGTGTTGCCCTGATTCAGTTGCTCCAGAAAATAGTTAGAGATGGGCACAAATACCTTCACATTGTTTGCTGCACATTCTGCAAGAAACGACAGGTGGGATCGTTGATACTGACCCGGCAGCTGCCCGGGTGCGGGCGGTACGCTCCAATTGTACAAGTGCACAAAATTGACACCCGCACCCGAAGACAGCGTGTTGATATCGCCCCTACCCCCGTTCGCTGTACCCCACAACAACGGGAAGTCTGAATTGGTAAAATCACTATCAAAGTACTTTTGTGGTGGCGACGGCGTATCGTCTGACGGAGTTGGTGTGTAGCATACTCCCTGTATGGGCAATAGAGTCCCTGCGTTTGCAATGTTCAATACGTTGCCCGTCGGGCTTTGTGCGTTTGTTTTCTGGTTCATTTTCCGGTTGATTAATGGTTATGGATCTTTAGCGCCTGTAAGATGAGGCCACGTTTATGACGCACCTGTGCAAGACAGGCATTTTTCGCCCGGCGCCATCTCAGGTCACTTAACACAACAAAGGTGTTTACAACACTTTTGGATATCATGCGTAGAAATACCTGTTTTTGCAAGCAGGTATAAATACGTGTTGGGTGGGTGAGGAAGAGACCGAGAACTGAAGAAACGGAAAGAGGAAAGCTGACGCTTTCCTCTTTCCGTTTGTGGGCCCACTAGGACTTGAACCTAGGACCACCTGATTATGAGTCAGGTGCTCTAACCAACTGAGCTATAGGCCCGTTGCCTTTCGGCACTCCGAATTGCTTCGGAAGGAGTGCAAATGTACATGGTTTTTCGAAATCAGCAAAGGGAGAAATGGTTTTCGCTGAAAATCACCTGAAAAGTAGCTGCTGCAGGGCCTTGAGGCGCCCGGCGGGGGCGAGGGGCTGCAGGGAGGTGATGAGCCAGCCGGTGTTGGTCTCCTTGCGTTTCACCTGCTCTACGGTGAATTGCCAGCCCGGTATGCTGTAGAAATGATACCTGATGGCACCAATGCGCTGCAAGGTGGCACGGCCCTGCTGCACCGCACTTATGAATGCCTGCCCGCGGGGCGAGGCTATAACATCTGGCTCAAAATAGCTGGCGGCATGCATACCCTTGGTAAACACCTGATGGAACACCACAAAGTTGGTGCCATATGCCGAGGTGGGTATGTAGTCTGTCTCTTATACACATCTGACGCTGCCGACGACGGAGAGAGTG
>JACSRV010000169.1 GCA_014879545.1 Chitinophagaceae bacterium
CTTCCAGGGTGTGGAGCGCAACTTTGATAAGGCTGCGAAATACACCCGTTTCGAATCGGGAATTCTCCAGCAGATCAAGGTTTGTAATTCGGTTTACAGCATGAAGTTTCCCGTTCGCATCGGGGATAACATCGAGGTTATTGAAGCTTACCGCGTACAGCACTCTCACCACAAACTGCCATGTAAAGGAGGTATCCGTTACAGCATGGATGTAAATCAGGACGAAGTGATGGCTCTTGCCGCACTGATGACCTACAAATGTGCTATCGTGAACGTTCCGTTCGGTGGTGCGAAAGGTGGTATCAAGATCAATCCTAAAAAATACTCTACGTTCGAACTCGAAAAGATCACCCGCCGTTATGCGAGTGAACTGGTGAAGAAGAACTTCATAGGCCCCGGCATCGACGTTCCTGCTCCTGACTACGGTACAGGCGGACGCGAAATGAGCTGGATCGTGGATACTTACGCTTCTCTGAAGCCGGGTGAAGTAGACGCACTGGGTTGTGTGACAGGTAAGCCTGTAACTCAGGGTGGTGTGCGTGGTCGTACCGAGGCTACAGGTCTTGGTGTTTATTATGGTGTTCGTGAGGTGTGCAACACCGCTGAAGATATGAAACGTCTGGGTATGGAAGTTGGTATCGAAGGCAAGCGTGTTATCGTTCAGGGTCTGGGTAATGTGGGCTATCACGCAGCCAAGTTCTTCTACGACAACGGCGCTAAAGTGGTAGGTCTGGCTGAATACGAAGGTGGTATCTACGACGAAAAAGGTCTCGACATTTATAAAGTTGTTGAACACCGCAAGGCTACAGGATCTATCCTCAACTTCCCGGGTGCTACCAACATCAAGAACAGTGCAGACACACTGGAGCAACCTTGCGACATCCTGATCCCTGCGGCTCTTGAGAACGTGATCAACGGCGCTAACGCTGCACGTATCCAGGCTAAGATCATCGGTGAAGGTGCTAACGGTCCTCTGACTCCTGAAGCAGACGAGATCCTGAATCAGAAAGGCGCTATCGTAGTTCCAGACATGTACCTGAACGCAGGTGGTGTTACAGTATCTTACTTCGAGTGGTTGAAAAACCTGAGCCACGTTCGTTTCGGACGTATGGACAAGCGTTTCAGTGAAAATCAGAACCACGGCATCATCAAGGCGGTTGAAGGTCTTACCGGTAAAAGGGTAACTGACATCGAGCGTTCACAGCTCCTTCACGGTCCTGATGAAGTGGATCTGGTTTACTCAGGTCTGGAAGACACAATGATCGGTTCTTACCACGAGATCCGCGAAGCCCTCATGAGCCTCGACGGTAAAGTGGATATGCGTACTGCAGCATTCACAGTTGCTATCAACAAAGTGGGTGTATCTTACGAAGAACTGGGTATCTTCCCATAATCGTTCTGAGTCAATATCTTACAATAAGACCAGGGCTGCCGCAAGGCAGCCCTGCTTATTTATGGGTGGTAGTGCGCAACATTTGCAGTGGTAGAATACCCCTCTCGCAGGTAGGCCTACTTTACGAAAAAGCCCCGTGCTTGCGCACAGGGCTTCTGATTTGAATTGTAGAGTTTGTTTAGTGCTGTACCGTGAAGCGGATCGCCTTGCTTACTCCGTCTGCAGTCACATTCAGCATATAAATGCCGGCAGCCAGTGCGCTTGTCTGCACCGATGTGTCCAGTTTGCCGTTGCGCAGTGGTGCGTTGCTGTTGTAAACAACCTGACCCAGCGGATTCAGTACAGTCAGTGATACTTCGTTCAGACCAAAGCCTGACAGGTCACCGGTAACGTGGAAGGTGCCGTTGTTCGGATTAGGGAACAGCTCCACGTTCTCCAGTACTGCCAGTACATTATTCACAGCAGTATTAGGATGTGCCACCAGCTTGTTGCTTATCGCGAAGTTAGACGTTGCACAAGCCATTGTAGAGGTAACTACGAGCGAGATAGTGTCGAACGTGGTTACGTTGAGGCGGGTATAGGTAGCATTGGTAGCACCCGGAATGTCGGTGCTGTTGGCGCGCCACTGGTAGGTAGCACCTACGCCCACATTGTACACTGCAGAGCTGAACACGATGCTGTCGCCCGGATTTACAGAGATGCCCGGGTTCGCAAAGATGTAGGCTGAAGGCTCGTTCGTGATCACGTTCATCTTGATGACGTTACTGTTTGCAGCTGCCGGGAACGGACAAACCGCATTGCTGGTGAGCACGCAAGAGATCATAGCACCGTCGGTGAGCGTTGATGAAGACCAACTGCCGGTGATGGCACCAACTACAGGTGTGGCACCGTTCATCCACTGGAATGCCGGTGAAACGCCACCATTTATCGGCAATGCATTGAAGCTCACTGATGTGCCGCCGCACACTGTATCGTTTGGCGATACTGAGATGCTGACAGAAACTATAGAGTTAGGTGTAACGGTTACAGTAACCGTAGCTGCCGGTGAAGGACAACCGTTAATTGTATCTACTACCGAGTAAACACCTGCATTGGCCGCTGTAGCCGGTGTGATAGTAGGGAACTGAGTATTGTCGGTGAAGCCGCCCGGCCCGCTCCAGAAGTAAGAACCTGTTACTGAGCCTGCAGCCGTGTCGGCACCAAGGTAGATCGTGCCGCCGTTGCAGTTAAGCGTACTTGCTATGGCAACAGGGGCAGTTGGAATAACTGTGTTTACGAATACTGAAGTAGTGCCGATAACCGGAGGGCAGCCATTGTGGGTGAGTGTAACGCTATACACACCGCCATTAGCAGTAGTAACAGAAGCTACAGATCCTGTTGCTGCGGCGCCGGTGAAGCCTGCAGGGCCGCTCCATGAGTAAGAGTTAACAGTCCATGGTGCAGTTGCGGCTACGTTGATAGTGCCACCTACACACACCGGAGTGTTTGATGTAACGGTTGGAGCAGGGAGCGCACTCACTACCTGTATGTTCACCACCTGATCGGGTGATGTATAGGCAGGGTTGCTGGAAACGATACGGATACGGTAACCGCTACCCACCGGAGTGCCTCCGGGAATGGTGCAGTTGATAGTGCCTGATGCTACAGCAGTGGCTGAGCCGATATTGATAGGTGTCGCGAAGCTACCGGCTGCGTTTGACAGTTGAGCGGTAAATGTATTGCCGGGTTGGTGTGCAAAGTTAGCTGTGTAAGAAACCGTAAGCGGACCACCTGCACATACAAGTGTGTCGGTGAACGGTTGGTTGATGAACGCGAAGGTGTCCGGCCTGAATTTAGTGATGAATGCATCGTAAGTGCCGCCGCCATAGGCTGTTTGTGACGAGCCTGCTGTTGCAATACCTGCTGTGCTGGTAGTATGACCAGCCAGAAGGATCTGGCCGCCACCATCGCAGGCTACACCAAAGCCGTAGTCGTAGAGGGTATTACCAAAGTAAGTGCCCCACATGCGCTGACCGAAGCGGGTGAGCTTACCCACGAATGCATCGTAATTGCCGCCAAGTGCAGGCTGCAGACTGCCGGGTGTAGAGATGCCGGTATTGCTGAATGTAGCCCCGGCCACAATGATGTTGCCGTTAGGGTCCAGCGCGATACTTTCGCCAAGGTCGATGTCGTTACCGCCATAGTAGGTGCTCCATGCCATAGCGCCTGCGCCTGAGAATGACGCTACAAATGCGTCCTGGCTGCCACCACCATAAGTTGCCTGGTGAGCGTTGGCAGATGCGATACCCGATGTGCTGGTTGTGTAGCCGATAACAGAGATAAGTCCTGACCCGGTATTGCATACCACATCAGAGCCCTGTTCAGACCCGCTGCCACCAAAGTAGGTGCCCCATAGACGGGTGGTGCCGTTATTGTTGATCTTAGCTACGAAGGCATCGTTACTGCCACCCAGAGTTGCCTGATAGGCACCTGCTGTAGCAATGTTGATGATACTGTTGGTCTGGCCTGTGATGACAACATTGCCACCGGAGGCATCGGCAGAGATGCCCTGACCTTCGTCAACACCGGTGCCACCGTAGTAGGTTGAGAAGGAGTTGGCGCCGCTACCGCCATTGAAACGAGCAATGAACGCATCGGCTGAGCCACTGAGTGCAGTTTGGAACACACCTGCCGATGCAATGAGTGTAGCACTTTCGGTGCGGCCGGTAACGTAAACGTTATTAGCAGCGCCATCGTTTGTAATGCCGTTGATGTAGTCGTTGCCCGGGCCACCATAGTAGGTGCTCCACTGGCGGGTGCCGTTATTGTTGATGGTAAAGATGAAGCCGTCGATAAGGCCACTGTTGCCGCCACGGTATGCACCGCCCGATGCAAGACCAGTAGAACCCTGAGTAACGCCGCCCAATGAAATGGTGCCGCCGGAGCTGTTGATGGCGAGACAGGTGCCGCGGTCGTTGCCTGCACCCCCAAAGTAGGTGGTGAACTGGCGAACGCCGGCAGCGTCGTATTTGGTAATGAACGCGTCAAACCCGCCATTCTGAGTAATGTCGTATGGAGTGCCGGTGCCGGTGAAGCCAAGAGTGGTGGAAGAACTGTATCCGCCGATGTAGATGTTGCCCGCCGGGCTCACGCGTACCGCCGTAGCAACGTCTTCATTAGTGCCACCGAAGTAGCTGCTCCAAAGGATAAATGGATCGATAGTGAGTGTGCCATTACATTTACCTGTTTCAAAACTTACCACATCTCCTTTAACGCGGAAGTTAGCAGCTACTTCCTTGCCTGTTGCTGCTTCGTAGGCATATGGCTTTTTCTCGCTGATAGTTCCAAGTGGCGTAGTAGCACAAATGCCTCCGTCGGCAGAAACGCCCAGTTTGCTGGCTCCACCATACTGCAGTTGGATGCGGCCGGCATCGGCACCGGGATGGACAACAAAGTCGTACTCCACTTTATCGCCGTTCAGGTACAGTACCCAGTCTATGCCGGGGTACACCTCTTTGTAGGTGATGCGGCTGTATGAATGTGCGGTGATGCCATTAGCAGATGAGCCATTATAGAAATTCTCGAAATATGCTTGCGGGCCCGTGGTTTCAACTGTGGCGTTGGGATTAGCTCCCAGCAGGGTCACATCCATGCGGTAGGTACGCATGCGTGGCGCACCGGCTACTTCCCCTTCCATTTTCCTGAACTGGTAATGTAGCTGACCTTTACCAATGTATAGATTGACACCTGACGATGACAGGGTGAACTGGACATCCTTGCTTTCCATCTGGCCTTTGTTCTCAATGAAGCACAGCGGTTTAGGTACGCCTTGCCCCGTGGTGGGAACAATGTTCTTTGCCATTACAGACGCAGACAGGAAACAACTCAATGCCAGGAAGGCACATTTTGTACCATTCAAATACATATAATAGTATTTTGTTAGTTAAATTATAGACTGCAATATAGGAAATATATTTTGCAATAAGAACCACTCAGATACCCCGTTTCAAAAAGGGTGCAAAACCTGTTTTTATTCGTGTGAAATGAGGTGTCAGGCGTCGTTTCGGGCAGCGGGAGTTAGTAATGAATATATCGCTGAATCGAAGAAGTGACCGTTGTGGTAATAATTCTCACGGAAATAGGCCTCCCGGATGAAGCCATGCCGTTCCAGCAGGACCTTTGAAGGGGAATTGGCCGGGTTGATATTGGCTTCTATGGAATGTAGCCCCATCTTGCCGAACGCGTGTTCAAGCACAGCTGCAAGGGCTTCGCTCATCAGCCCCTTGCCCTGTTGGGCAGTTTCCAGAGTGTAGCCCAGTTCTGCTCGGTAATTTTCTTTCTCAATTCGCCACAAAGCGATAGAGCCAATAATACGGCCGTGACCTTTCAAAGTGATACCCCATGTCACATTGTTATTATCGTCTATCGCAGCATTCACCATTCGGATGAATGCAACGGCTTCGTCAAGTGAAGCACATGGCGCACGATCCAGATACTCGTTGAGCGCGGGGTCGGAACGGTGGTGAAATATTTCCGGACCGTCATCAACAGACAGGCGGCGCAGCACCAGCCTTTCGGTAGAGAGTATTGGAAATGGATCGAAATTGAGTGTTAGCATGGTGGGTGTTTTATTACAAATACTGTCCGGTATAGCTTTCTTTTACTTTTTTGAGTCCTTCAGGTGGGCCGGCATAAAGCAGGGTGCCGCCGCCAATGCCTCCTTCCGGACCTAGGTCTATGACGTGGTCCGCGCATTTAATAACGTCGGTATTATGTTCTACAACAATTATCGAATGGCCTTGCTCAATGAGGGCATCGAAAGACTGGAGTAGTTTCTTGATGTCGTGCATGTGCAGGCCTGTTGTGGGCTCGTCAAAGATGAACAACACCTTCTCCTTTACCCTGCCACGGCCCAGGAAAGACGCCAGCTTCACGCGTTGTGCCTCTCCGCCGCTCAGGGTGTCGCTGCTTTGTCCCAGTTTCACGTAGCCAAGCCCCACGTCGCTGAGAGGTTGCAAGGCGGCAGCAAGTTTCTTTTCAGCTGCAAAGAAGGCAATAGCCTCGTCCACGCTCATTTCCAATACATCATATACGTTCTTGCTGTTGTAGGTCACTTCAAGTACCTCGTCTTTAAAACGCTTGCCTTTGCAAGATTCGCAAAGCAGATGCACATCGGCCAGGAATTGCATTTCAACTATTACTTCGCCCTCGCCTTTGCAGGTGTCGCAGCGACCACCATCGGTGTTGAATGAAAAATGTTTTTCTTCAAATCCACGCATTTTTGACAATTGCTGTTTCGCATACAGCTTCCGCATCTCGTCCCATGCCTTGATGTAGGTGACCGGGTTGCTGCGCGATGATTTACCGATAGGGTTCTGATCTACCTGCTCAACCATTGATATGTTGCTGAGGTCGCCGGTAAGGGAACGGAACGTACCCGGACGGTCGCTACCTTCACCGAAATGTTTCATGAGGGCGGGGTAGAGTGTTTGTTTGATCAGTGTAGTTTTTCCGCTACCACTTACCCCTGTGACCACGCACAGCACATTCAGCGGGATGTCCACGTCCACATTTTTCAGGTTGTGTTGGGTGCAGCCTTCGAGGTGCAGCCAGCCGGTGGGTTTGCGCCTGATGGCAGGCGGTTCTATACGAAGCGCGCCGCTGAGGTAGCGCCCTGTAAGGCTTTTTTCGTTTTTTATCAGTTCTTTATACGGGCCGGTTGCTATGACTTCTCCGCCCAGGTGACTGGCCAGCGGACCCATGTCTATGATGTAGTCGGCTTCCCGCATCATCATATCATCGTGTTCTACGACCACAACTGTGTTGCCCAGATCGCGTAGCGATTTCAGAACACCGATCAAACGTTCTGTATCGCGACTGTGCAGACCAATGCTGGGTTCATCGAGGATGTAAAGTGAGTCAGTGAGGTTGCTACCCAGGAACTTTGTTAGCTGAATGCGCTGACTTTCGCCGCCGGAAAGTGTATTGGCCAGACGACTGAGTGTGAGGTAGCCAAGGCCCACATCCAGCAGCGTTTTCATACGTTGGTTCATTTCTATGAGTATCCGTTTGGCAATAGTAGCATCATGTTCGCTCAGTTTGATGTTCTGCAGCCAGGTGTATAGCTGATCGGCAGGTTTAAACATGAGGTCGGCTATGGTGGCGCCGTTCACTTTTACGTAAAGTGCTTCTTTTCGCAACCGCGATCCCCGGCATTCGGGACAGGTAGTGCGGCCACGGTAGCGCGCCTGCATCACACGGTATTGCACTTTGTAGAGGTTTTGCTCTACCATAGCAAAGAAGTCGTTGATGCCGCTTACGTCTTTATTGCCTTCCCACAAAAGCCGGAACTGATCTTCTGTGAGTGCGGCTATAGGCTTGTGGATGGGGAAGTCGTATTTCGACGCACGGCGCATGAAGTCCTGTGCCCATTCGCTCATTTTCTCGCCGCGCCAGCAAGCCACCGCGCCTTCATATACGCTTAGCGACCGGTCGGGTATCACCAACCCATCGTCAATGCCCAATACCTGCCCGAAGCCTTCACATTTAGGGCAGGCGCCGTAGGGGTTATTGAAGGAGAACATGTTGGGCGTAGGCTCGTCAAACTGTATACCATCGGCCTCAAAGCGGTTGTTGAAGTTGTGCACTTTAGAACCGTTCACCTCTACATGGCATTCACCCTCGCTTTCATAAAAAGCAGTTTGAATGCTATCGGCAAGGCGATGCAGGTCATCTTCGTCGAACTGTTCTTTTACCACTATGCGGTCTATAAGCAGGTATACTGTTCCTTTTCCGGTGGTGACAGTGCCTGCCAAAACATCTTCTATGCGTATTGGTTTTTCGTCGGTCTTGGGCGCGTACACACGGCTGAAGCCTTTTTGCATCAGTATGTTCAGCTCTTCTTCCAGCGTGCGTTTGTAGCGCAGAACGATAGGGACAATAAACTGAACCTTGCTGCCGGAGGGAAGGTGCTTTACGAATTCAACCACATCGGTTACCGTATCTTTCTTTACCTCACGACCACTCACTGGCGAAAAGGTTTTCCCTACACGGGCAAACAAAAGTCGGAGGTAGTCATATATCTCTGTCATGCTACCCACAGTACTGCGCGGAGTGCGGGTAGTTACTTTCTGTTCTATGGCAATGGCCGGACAAATACCCCGTATGTAGTCCACATCGGGTTTGTCCATGCGCATGAGGAACTGGCGGGCGTAGGCACTCAGACTTTCGGCATAACGACGTTGACCCTCGGCAAACAGGGTATCCATAGTGAGCGACGATTTGCCGCTACCGCTCACACCGGTCACCACCACCAGTTGGTTGCGCGGAATAGCCACATCCACATTCTTGAGGTTGTGCATACGCGCACCCTTTATGAATATGGAATCACTACCGTTGTCGTGTTCGCTTATTCCTTTCTCTCGCTCGGTTTCTTTTGACTTCGCTGTTTTCTTAACAACCGACTCTTTTGTTGCCGCTGCCTTTTTTGCGTTCTTTTCTGCCATATATCCTCCCGCACCGCAACAAGGGCGGCGCAGACCTTTACAAATTTAGGGCTAATGGACCGATAATATCCGATACAGGTATAAGGCTCTGTAATGTGATAACCATTATTTTTGCTCAAAATTCTCACGTATGAACTTTAGAACACTTTTCGCCGGTTCGGCTCTCTCTGCCATTGCATTCGCGTCATGTGGTGATGGTGGTGGTAATACTTCTTCAGCTTCGTCTGCAGATTCTACTGCGCCGGCTCCGCGTGTTATGCCCTCATTATCGCCCGTGAGTGCGTCGCCGGAGTTCCCTGATTCAAAGATCGGAATAGCCACCGTGAAGGCAGAGAAAGTGGGAAAAGACTCGGCGAAAGTGAGCTTTATGTTTGATGTAAAGAACTATCAATTAAAAATGCAAACGGCCGACAGCGCAACGAAGCAGTGCAACAATTCAGCTCAGGGTCAGCATATTCACTTTATATTGGATAACATGCCCTACAAGGCTTTGTATGAGCCTAAGAACGAGGTGACACTTGCCAATGGAACCGAACATTACCTGATGGCATTTCTATCAAGGTCCTACCACGAATCAATTAAAAGCGCAGGGGCTGCTCTGGTATATCATTTCCGTATCTCCGCTGATGGTAAACTCGAAAAACTGGACGAACCTAAAACACCCATGGTTTTCTATAGCCGCCCCAAAGGCGATTACTTGGGCAAAGACACAGCTAACGTATTGTTGGATTATTATGTGTGGAACGCATCGCTGGCGCCGGATGGATACAAAGTAAATGCTACAGTGCTTACTGAAAAGGGCGGTATGACCGACTCAACGAAGTTTACTTTCGACAAATGGGAGCCAAAGTTCATTACCAATCTTCCTACGGGAAAGAACAAGGTAATACTAACACTCACCGATAAGAACGGAATTGCGGTAGAAGGACCTTGCACCAATGTGGCAAGGGAGTTTACACTGACAGCACAGGAACCAATGAAATAGATCAGAATGTTACTTTGCACTGCGGCATTACGCCGTTGGCATTGTTTTTCAGTTCTATCTGGTGATCGTTGCACATTTTCTGTGCGGTATTATTAGGCATGTAGCCGAGCCATTTTTCGCTGCGACTGCCATCACTCATCACACAGCTGCAATTGTAGTCTCGTTTCTCGCAAGAAGTGAGCAGCAGTGTTGCAGTGACCAGTAAACCCGCAGAGATGAGATGTTTC
Organism: Chitinophagaceae bacterium; assembly: GCA_014879545.1. Lineage (GTDB taxonomy): Bacteria > Bacteroidota > Bacteroidia > Chitinophagales > Chitinophagaceae > Nemorincola. The sequence goes on from JACSRV010000169.1 coordinate 10,090, forward strand.
ATAGTATTATTCTTTTGTATTAACTGATACAAAGAACGGACTTTTTTCTGAAATGATGAAATGCTGTAGCGTTACTATTCCGGTCTTAAGACGTTATTTCCCGGTTATCCAATCCTTCACTGCCCGTTGGTTCAGGCTGTTGTAGGTCGATCTCGCAACAACTTTGCCATTATCCACCCAAACGATAAGCGGGAAAACGCCACCGGTATATTTTAGGAACGGGTCACGGTGCATACGCATCCAGGGAACATTTTTTGCGTTTGTTGCTTTCCAGAAATCGGTGAGGTCGCTGGCAATTCCGCCAATGACCATGAGGAACGGCAGGGTGCTGTCTGAGCGCCGCATCAGTGCCATTTTGCGTGCTGTAAAGCGGCAGTGTTCACAGCCGGGGCTCAGGAATGCTACCACATACTTTCCGTGAGCAAGGTCTATAGGTGCTGTCGTCGGATAAGGGACTTTTAATGCCTCGCTGTCATCGACAATAGGATTGTAAAATGGCGCAAGGTCCAGTGTGTAGCTTCCTTTATTGAGCCAGTTGGGTGTTGTGCGGCTCATGGGGAATAGTATAAACGGCAGTGCAATAAATGCTGCAAACAGCCAGTTGGTCAGCGTGTTGCTGCGTTTGAACGACAGACCGTTGTGAAAGCGGGCAAGTAGGCCCATGACCACCAGCAGACCGGCATTTTTGATGAGTGAAGCCGACGGGCTCATCCAAATGGCATCGCCGAAGCAGCCACAGTTCACATTGTCTCCGGCTGTGGCCCAAAGCCAGATCAGATAGGCGGAAAGCACCACTACCATTGCGAATGCTGCTTTCAGGATGAGCTTATTCCTTCCGAAAAGGTGAAGCACTAAGAGCCCGCCCAGCGCAGCTTCCAACCCCACCATAAGCCGTGCGGCAACTGTGGCCACCAGCCAGGGCAGATGCAGGTATTCAACCATCGTGTATTCAAACGGTTGTATGGGTAGCACCTTTGTCCATGCTGAATACAGAAACAGCCCACCCGTAGCTACAGACAGGATAATGAGTAATATTTTTGTGGCGAGTCGCATATTCTTTTCTGAGGAACCGAGCCGATTGGTAACTCCTTACAAACTCTTCGGCTTCCACCCCAGCTGAGTGAATAACTTCTTTCTGAGTAGGAAATAGTCCCAAACAATACTGCGGCGGTATATTCCTTCTTCGTTGCGCGTGGTGATCAGTTGTTTGTTTTCCCTGCGTTTGCGGAACCATTTTCCTATCTCGCGGTAGCAGTGGAAATGAGCTTTGATGATGGTGTAAGTCTGTTTAGGCTGTCCCGTCACCAGCAGGCGAAGTCCGGCAATGCCATCCAACACCAATCTCAGCGGGAATAACCACGTGAGTTTATAGCCATTTTCGTTTTTGATGAGCAGAATGAGGTTGTTGCGGAAATTGTAGTACAGCTTCTGCGTGCTGCCATAGCTGATAACGCTGCCACCTACGTGGTAAACAGTAGAAGAACCTGTGTAGCCTATCTTATAGCCGGCATTTTTCAGGCGCCAGCACAGGTCCACCTCTTCCATGTGTGCGTAAAGCTCATTGTCCAGTCCGCCCACTTTGTGGTAAAGGTCGGCCCGCACCATAAAACAGCCTCCTGACGCCCAAAAAACTTCGATATCGTCGTCGTACTGACTGAGGTCTTTTTCTATGTCGAAGAAGATACGCCCGCGGCAGAAAAGGTAGCCATACTTATCCATGAAGCCCCCGCCGGCACCCGCATATTCAAACTTGTCGCGTTCGCGGTAGTAGCGGATCTTGGGTTGGCAAGCAGCCAGTTGCGTGTCCCGTTCCATAGCAGCATGCAACGGTGGGAACCATCCCTGTGTAACCTCAAAGTCGGCACTCAGCAGTATGTAGTATTTCGCTTCAATGCCACGCAATGCTTCATAGTAACCATTGGCGAAGCCATGGTTCTCGGTAATGCGGAGTGTCTTTACAGTTGGGAAGTTCGCCTCAACATACGCAAGTGTGTCGTCAGTAGAGGCATTGTCGGCAAGTACTACATCATATCCTGTATGAGCTTCGGCCACAATAAGCGGCAGAAAGAGCTCGTGCCACTTGGTGCCGTTGTAGCTCAGAATAACAACAGCAGTGTCGTGCTGGCATCGGATCATAGTAGGTACCTGATTCTAAAAAGTGTAACGGGCGCAATGCCGACAGGCACCACGCCGATGTGCATAACAAAATTGCGGGGTGCCATGAATAGGATCCCGCAACTTTGTAAATTATTTATACTTAGGATCGTATAACGTGTTGTCAGGCACCTTTACAGAGTCGTTCTTCTGGTACTTATGCTCCCACAGGTTGTAGCAGCCTGACCAAGCGAAAATGAAGATTCCAAAAAACGACAAAAGGAACAGAAAACGCGATTTGCTGGGTTTATTCAGTTCAATATCGTCCGGGTTGTCT
>JACSRV010000171.1 GCA_014879545.1 Chitinophagaceae bacterium
GTTCAGAATTTAAAACAGGCACACTATTGGTTAAGAATTAATGACGAGTAAAAGCGAATAATCGTTAGAAGTGAATGAAAATTTATTTTGGTCTAACGTTTTTGCTGTCGGGCTCGTCTTTGTATGCAACCTAAAGTTAGTAAGTGTAGTGTAAATATGGGAAAAGGGATTGGCTGGTAATAGTGAAACATATGATAGGGACAAAGCGGGCGGTGGCGCAATAGTGCCCGAAGGGGAGTTGTATGCTTTGATCAGAGATTGTCTGAAGGAGTCGCGTTTGGCACAGAAAAAGCTATACGATACATTCTCTCCAAAGGCTTTTGGTATAATAAGGAGGTATATATATGATGATGAGGCCGCTGCCGAAGAAGTGTTGAATGACTCATTTTACAAAGTTTTAACCCGGTTGGACCAATATTCATTTCAGGGGTCATTCGAAGGTTGGATCAGACGCATCGTAATCAACACGATCACAGACCATTTAAGGAAGAGTATCAGCGCAGTTCAACTGAAGGAAGTGAAAACAGAAGATGCGCATGTGCAAAGTGAACCGATAGGGAACATTGCGCACAAAGAATTGTTGTTGCTGGTGCAGTCGTTGCCGGCAGCGCAAAGGACAGTTTTTAATCTGTTTGTCGCCGAGAATTACGCGCACAAAGAGATAGCCGCGATGATCGGTATTACAGAATCAAACAGCCGGTGGTATCTGAACGATGCACGCCGACGATTAAGAGAGAAAATAAAATTTCATCAGTAAGTAACAGGACGATGGAAAATATGTATAATGATATTGATGACCTGTTCAGAGAAGAACTCTCTGAACATACAGAGGTGCCGCCGCCCCGCGTGTGGAATGCTCTGGAGCAAAGGCTGGACAAAGACAAGAAGCGACGGGTATTTCCGTTTCGCTGGTATTGGTTTGTGGGCCTGCTGTTTTTTATAACAGTGCTTGCAGGGTATTTTGCCCTGACAGATGGAAGTGGTGTAGGGAATGGTGGAGCGACTACTAATGTTGCAGGGGCGTCTGTTACCGCACCTGTGGCACCGGGTCTGAATTCCGTGCCTGCAGCAGAGAGTAGCGATAGGGTGAGTGTGAACAGTGATACCAAAAAGGTAGACGTGGAAAGGAATGCTGCTGTAAAAAGTGATCAGAAAAAGGTAAAATCGTTGAGGTCAAAAAAAGCCGTAAAAGAAGAGGATAGGAAAGAAGCAAAAAATATGAGTGTGGAAGACGAAAAGGCTACGGCGAATGCGCCCACCGTGGGAACCAGCATGTACAGTTATGATGAGTTTGATGAACCGGAGACACCACGAAATATTGACGTTGCACATGCAGATGTGAAACAATATGCATGTGCCGCACGAGGTGGAAAGCATAAGATAGCGGTTGCAGAGTTGTCTGAAGCCTTGAATGAAGAGACGGCTAAGCAGGAGAAGGTTGCGACTGTAACGAACCCCGGTGAAGAAAAGGAATCTGAAGAGAGTCCGGAACGTGCGGTAATGCAAGTGGAGAAAAAGGTTGGGCAGCGTGGTTCTCAGCTGGCAAAGACGCATGCGGTAGTTAGTAAGAAGAAGATACATGAGTCTTCGTCCGTAGGGGGAGGAGCTCAATCCGTGGTGTTATCGGCTGCAACGGCTGGTAAAAGTAGTGTAGCGAAGGTGAACGTGGGCGCGAAAGAAGTTGCCGTGGCACAAACGGGAAAGTCTGTAAATGCGAGTGCAGTTACAAACACTCAATCGTCGGCGCCGGCTGCAAATGGAGCTGCGATGTGGGTGGCTGGTTCGGCCAAAGTTGCCGGGGCAATGGATGAAAAGCTCGCAACTGGCAAACTACCGGCAGTTGCAACGCTGCCTAACGCGGAAAAGGGACGATTGTCCGGCACCGCGAACGGAGGTAAAACGACAGGTGATGAGGTTGGTTCCATTGTGAAGATTGAGAAAGAGAAAGACGAGAAATCTGCATGGGCAGCACAATCAAGTAAGGGCAAAGATGTGGGGTCGGGCATGGGTGTACAATCCACAGATAAATCTGGAGTAAAGCAACCTACAGGTGCGAAGCAAGGCGCGGCAGATAAGGGTGTTGCGGCGAAGGGGGCGGCGGTTGGTCAGAAGGGTGAGGTAGCTACGAAAGAGGCTATTTCCCGCAGTGGAGCTGTGGCTGATAATAACGAGGGGCAGTTGACCTGTGGAAAGGAAGCATCTAAGGTAATGGTAATGAACAAGGGTAAGGTAAGCAGTGCATCAATAGTGGCGGCTACTATACCTGTGGTGAAGGCAAAGCCTGCCGCTGAAGCGAAAACCAGTGGGAAACCTCAAACCGGTAAAGCAGGGACAGAAGACGAAGCAGGTGCCACCACGCAATTGGCTATAGCGGTTCAAGCGGCAAAGTCTGAACCAGTTAAGAAAACAGAAGAGACGAAACAACCAGAAGCGATCGATTCTGTTGCGACAGGGAAGAAAGAAGACAGTGCTGCTGATAACAAGAGTAAGTTGACAAAATGGGCCTTGGGGCTGAAGGGTGGTTTTGAGATGGCGCTTGCGGGAGCAGGTAGCAGTAAGATAGCAGTGTCGCCGTTTTTGCAGTATAGGCTGGGTAAGAAGCTCTCAATTATGGTGCAACCGGCGATAAAAGGTGTGCGCCAGCAGGTGCGTGCGGTAGGCACTCAGGGAAACTACTATGAAAGTAAGTCAGGAACAGGTAGTTACAAGCTTGTTGACAGTGCGCTGCTGTATCTGGTGATGACGGGTGACACCTTGTGGCGCAGAAACTACGAGTACACCGAAAAGTATGACTCCATGGTTAAGACCTACAAAACGGGCGGAACTTACATTGAATTTGAGTTGCCGGTGTTGTTGCGTTTTGATGTGACGCCAAAATTTGGGGTATATGGTGGTCTGAATATGGTTTACAGCAATAAGCAAGGCGTGCGAGAGGAAACCAAAGTATGGACCGACCAGGTGGCGCGAGGAGAGGTTAGTACCTTGTTGCCGGTTAATGCAGCGGCGACGTTACCAACAACTACCGGACTGAATTATACGGGTACCCCCTTGGCTAGTTACAGTGGACCAACCTATCCGGATGACCGGTCGGGTCTGATGAGAATGGGGTATATGCTGGGTGTCAGTTATGAATTTAAGAAAAGGTGGCTGGCTGATGCGATGCTGCAGCAGAGTTTTGTGTCGGCGAATGTGCAGGGTGGAACTGACCTTAATAAACCCTTCGGTATGCCCTACATCAGGTTTACGATAGGGTATAGGTTTGGAGAAAGATGATAAAAATTGACATTTGAATTCGTAATTGCAGCCCTGAGAAACACAGGGCTGTGATCTTTGGGGTAGGTTGATGGGAAAGATCGACATTGACGAATGGCAGATGGATGGGACAAGAAATTCACCCTTTTCGAATTCTTTACTTATATTTACGTGAATTATTTGCATCAAGGTATCGTATGAATAATAAAATTGTTACGTTTTTGCTGGTTGCTGCTATCAGTACTATGACCTTTATTTCCTGCAAGAAGCGCCAGACAGAAAGTGGTGACGCTACACGCAATTATTTTCCGCTGAAATTCGGCAAGTACGTTACCTATGCAGTAGACTCTATTTACTACAACGAAGACTCGTGCTCGCAGTACCGTGTAAAGTCGCAAATGAAGTATGTGGTGACTGACACCTTTACCGACCGCAAGAACTTTACCTACAAACTTTCTTACATTCTGGATGTGTTCTCTCGTCCTTATGAGGGTGCAGTGTGGAAGCCCATCGGCGTGATCATACTGAATCCGACCGCTACAGGCCTTAACTGGACTGAAGCGAATATCAAATACACGAAACTTGTTTTCCCCATTGAAGAGGGTAAGTCGTGGAAGGGCAATGCGTTTGCACCTGTCAGCGATACACAGTTCAGCTTTTTGAAAGACTGGAACTATAACTACCGCAACGTCAATAAATCGTACAATACCGGTTTTGTGAATTTTGACAACACCGTTACTGTGCTTGAAAATGATGAATCTATAAACTACCCTGCAGTAGATTCGCAGGTATCGGCTTTGCGTACTTACTCGAAAGCTGTGTATGCTTACAATGTCGGACTTGTGTACAAAGAGATCACCCATTGGACGTACAAAGCCTATAAGCCTAAGTGCGTAAATGGTTACTCTGTAGTGATGCAGGCTATAGACCATAACTAAGAATATGTGCCGTAGTGCCATTGTTTCTCTTTTGCTTGCACTCGTTATGTGCAACGAATCCTTTGCCGTGCAGTATGCCTATGTGGTGCGCTTTGCCGACAAGACGGGCACTCCTTACAGTATCACAAGTCCGGGTAGTTTTCTCTCGCCACGTTCTATTTCAAGAAGGACCAGCCAGGGTATTGCCGTTGATGTTACTGATCTTCCGGTGAACCCTGCATACGTGGATAGTGTGCGCATGCTGACAGGTGGAAAAATGCATGGTACTTCGCGTTGGTTGAATTTGTGTATTGTCTTGCTTGCTGATTCGGCTGATATACACACGCTGGACGGGAAGCCTTTTGTAGCAGGTGCACGGTTTGTGGGGTTTTATGCGGATAGTCTGCATAGGCCTGTGAAGCAGGATGCGAATCTTGCGCAAAAAGGAACCGGCAGCAGTGTTTACTATGGTAACACCTGGCAGCAGACAGCGTTGGTGCATGGAGATCTGCTGCATGACGCCGGGTATACGGGTAATGGGAAATTGATAGCAGTTATCGATGAAGGGTTCACGGATGTTGAATCGCATCCGGGTTTTGCAAGTATGCTGAGTGGCGGCAGGCTGGTTGATAAATACAACTTCACGCTGCAAACAGACTTTATCTATGGTTATGGTTGGCATGGTACACGGTCATTGTCGACCATGGCCGGTTATGTGCCCAATACTTATGTGGGCACCGCGCCTATGGCCTCTTATGCGTTGTACATAAGTGAAGACGGAAATTCAGAGCAGATCATAGAACTATATAATATGCTGATGGCCACCGAGCGTGCTGACAGTATAGGGGCGGATGTTGTGACGAGCTCGCTTGGGTATAACACTTTCGATAATCCATCAGACAATTTTGTTTTCGCGACAGATTTTGATGGAAAGACAACAGTGGCGGCGCAGGCTGCGAATATGGCTACACAGAAGGGTATGCTGTTTGTGGCGAGTGCAGGCAATGAGGGCGGTGGTGCGTGGAATATGGTGCTGACGCCCGGCGATGCCGACAGCGCGCTAACGATAGGGTCGGTGGATTATAGCGGTACTATGGCACCCAACAGCGGTTACGGACCTAATGCAGCGGGTAGGGTGAAACCAGATGTGTGCGCGATGGGACAGGCAGCGGCAGTTTTTATCGGGTTAGGTTATGGCGGCACGAGTGGCACCTCATTCTCAACACCACAGATAGCTGGTTGGGCGGCATGTCTCTGGCAGTCGCTGCCTACAGCAAGGCCACACGACATCAGGGATGTAATAATTAAGTGCGCAGATTCTTACGCGGCACCGGGACCACAAAGGGGATACGGAATACCTGATGTGAATTGCGCCCACAGGCGATTGCTCAGCATCACAGATTCTTTACAGCCTTTTGCGCCACCGATGTGGCTGGACTTGGTTAGCAATCCGACCAACGGTCTTTTGACGGTTATCATTGCGGCAGACACCGAGCAGAATATTGATTTTTCGATCTATGATCTTTCGGGTAGAAAGGTATTGTCGGCGAGCGGATTTTTTAGTCGTGGTTATAACAGTCCGTACACAATTGATGTGGCAGGATTGGCAGCAGGCGCCTATGTCTTGAAGGCGGTGTCGCCTACAAAACAACAGGTTGTGAAAGTTGTGAAGATGTAGGCGTGTCTGTTTACATTTGTTCTATGTTCAGTTATTGGGAGAAAGCGAGTTTTTACCGGTACGACCATGTGGTTGTAGGGGCTGGTATTGTTGGTCTGAGTCATGCGCTGGAATTGCGTGATCGGTTCCCGGGTGCGCGCATAATGGTGTTGGAGCGTGGATTGCTACCTACCGGTGCCAGCACACGCAATGCCGGATTTGCCTGCATGGGAAGTGCTTCGGAATTGTTGGATGATCTGCAGACAAACACCGAGGCGGAGGTAGTGAAGTTATTTGCTGCCCGTAAAAAAGGATTGGAAAAACTGCGCGCAAGAACCGGTGATACCCGAATAGGATACAGGGCTGATGGTGGTTATGAGCTGATCAGTGAACGGGAAGCAGAGGTCTGCGGCAAGATTGATATGCTCAATAATATGCTGCGTGCAATAACGGGTGCGCCTGCATTTAAAATGGCAAATGAGAGAATTGCTGAGTTTGGCTTTGCAGGAGGGTATGATAAGGCGCTTATAGAAAATACTTGTGAGGCAGGACTTCATACGGGGATGTTGGTGCGAACCCTTATGGACCTTGCCACAGAGTGCGGCATTGAGGTGAAGACAGGTGCGGATGTAGTGTCGTTTGAGGAAGATGTAAATGAAGTAATTGTGGTTGTGCGCGATCCGTTTGGAGGTGGCACGATCCGATTTTCTTGCGGGACGCTCAGTTTGTGTACCAATGCCTTTACAAAACAACTGCTGCCCGACGTGGATGTGATACCTGGTCGTGGACAGGTAGTAGTGACAGATCCTATACCGGGTTTACGTTTCAAGGGGATCTTTCATTTTGATAAGGGATATTATTACTTCAGAGAGATAGACGGGCGAGTATTGTTCGGTGGTGGGCGAAATCTTGATTTCGAGGGAGAGCGAACAACTGAGATGGGGCTGAGCGAACGGATACAGGCAGATCTTGATGATAAACTTTCAAACATTATTTTGCCCGGGCAGTCTTACACAGTTGCTATGCGGTGGTCCGGCATCATGGCGTTCGGTGAGACAAAGAAACCGATCGTTCGGTCATTCGGGCAGCGCGTATTCGGTGCATTCAGAATGGGTGGTATGGGCGTGGCATTGGGCAGCACGTCGGCTGCGGAACTTGCCGACCTCATTGAACAACGATAGCGGGTTGCCGGAGCTCTATTTATGCAGGTCTTCCCAGTTCTCGAACAGTAGGTCGAGGTAATGATTCTCTTCCTTGGTTATGACGTTGTCGGCTTTGGCAAGTTGCAACGCGAAGCTGATGAGCTTTTTTCGTTCTTCGGGAGTGGCGTCATCGTAGAAGTCGTCCATTGCTTTTCTGAAATGATTCTCCCACTGGTCGGGGTGCAAATTGGAGATGACATCCATTTGTCTGTCGAGATTGACATTAAACGGGAATTCTTCCGCCAGATAGTTCCTGATAACAACGTCTTCATGTCCGGATACGCGGTAGTCGACCGCTGAAAGTATCATCAGTAAGTGGTATCCGGCTATCGTTTTGTTCATACGGTTGTTGGGCATACAAGCAAAATTGGATGAGTGTTAACTATGGGATGCCAATAACAGATCGAGGTCGGTGTATTTGAAGCCGAATTTGCGTGCAATAGGGGCGTTGGTGATACAACCCTTGTATGTGTATACACCACGACGGATGCCGGTCTTAGACATGATGATGCCCTCAACACCACCCTGGTCGGCACTCTGCTGCATAATGGGCATTAGTACATTGCTGATGGCCCTTGAAGCTGTGCGGGACACGCCTGACGCTATGTTAGGGACGCAGTAGTGGATAACATCGTATTTCTTGAAAACGGGCTTCTCGTGAGAGGTGAGTCTTGAAGTCTCAAAACAACCGCCCCTGTCCATGCTCACATCTATAACCACCGATCCGGCCTTCATATTGCTAACCATTTGCTCTGTAACAACAACGGGTGTTATGCCGTTCACCGGCTTAAGTGCTCCGATGGCCACATCGGCATTACGTAGCTCTTCGGCAAGGGTAACAGGTTCAATGACCGATGTGTAACACCTTGTGCCGATATTGTTTTGCAGGCGCATGAGCCTGTAGATGGAGTTGTCGAATATTTTTACTGATGCACCAAGGCCTAACGCTGCACGCGCTGCGGATTCGCCAACCACTCCTGCCCCAATAATGAGCACGGTTGCAGGCGGTACGCCTGTGATGCCGCCGAGGAGGATACCCTTGCCGTTGTCGGTATTGCTGAGGTAGCGTGCAGCGGTAAGTACCGCATAGTTGCCGGCTATCTCGCTCATGGACCGAACAATGGGATAAGTGCCGGCATCGTCTTTTATGGAATCGAACGCGATGGCAATGATCTTTTTGGCAATGAGCTGCTCCAGTATCTCAGACTTCATCAGCGGCAGGTGAATGGGCGATATGACAACCTGATTTGGTTGTAGTAAGGCTGCCTCCTGCTCTGAAATCGGTGCTGATTTGATAATTGTTGTTGCTTTATACAGTTCCGCTTTGTCATAGACAATGCGGGCGCCCGCCTCGCTATAATCTGTATCGAAATAGAACGAACCGTCGCCGGCGCCATGCTCCACAGCCACATCGTTGCCGTCATTTACGAGTACAGAAACTGCTTCGGGCGTGAGCGGAACCCTGTTTTCCTGAAATGCGGTTTCTTTAGGGATGCCAATAAATAGTTGCTTTTTGCGTGGTGCTACCTGCAAAGTTTCCTCCATAGGTACATAGGAGAATGAAGGCGATATGTATGGTTTCTTGCTCATGCCCGGGAACGGGTTAGTAAAACAACCTCAATATACGTATTTTCTGAGTATAAAAGAAAACGTGAGGCAAGCAAAAGGGAATAGGCAAATAATATCACAGTGGCATGACAGGAAGGTGTTGTTTTGTAGCTTTAAATTCTATTTTTGCAATGATAGTTGCACCCCGATGCGGTGCACCGGTCGCCCTGTAGTACCAAGGTGTCAGCCCGTTGCAGTAATTGATTGCGACCGATACCACTTTTATATGGAAATATGCTGAGACAGTCGAATCAACAGAAGCTATTACAAAAACTCTCGCCACAACAGATTCAGTTAATGAAGCTGTTGCAGATACCTACTGCCAATCTCGAAGAGCGAATCAAAGAAGAGCTGGAGGAAAATCCGGCCCTGGAATCTGAGTTGGACAAAACGGGGCTTACGGACGATAGCTATGAGCTTGATGATAATAAGTCGACCGGTGACGAGGAGGGGGAAGTAGGTGAGGAAGTGGAGCTGAGTGACGACGGTGCGGAGAAAGTGGATCTGGATGATTTTTTGAAGAGAGAGGACGACGAGAGTGGCGGGTACGATTACAGCGATGATTATTACGGGTCGGGTAGTGAGGAGAAGCAGGTGGTTCCGGCCAGTGTGGAGACCAGTTTTCACGATTATCTGTTGGATCAGTTGGGGATGCTGGAATTGGACGAAAGGCGACACAGGATCGCAGAGCAGATAATAGGTAGCCTGGATGAAGACGGTTACCTGAGGCGGGAAGCCGGTTCAATAGCAGATGATCTGGCATTTGGCCAGAACGTGGAAACGACGGTTGAAGAGATCAATGAACTGATAGCCGAGATACAACAATTTGACCCCCCGGGTATATGTGTGTGGACATTGCAGGAGTGTTTGCTGTTGCAGTTGAAGCGTATGCCGGAGTCGAAGCCGGTGAATGATGCGATCAAGGTGCTGGACAAATACTTTGTAGAGTTTACGAAGAAACACTACGATAAGATACAGAAGCATCTGGACCTGAATGATGAAGATTTCAAGAAGGTGATAGGCATAATCATCAAGTTGAATCCCAAGCCGGGTGCGCCGTTTGCAGTTACAAACAAGGCTGAAAGTTATATCATTCCCGATTTCTTCATATACAATAATAACGGTGTTCTTGAACTGACACTTAATTCTAAGAATGCGCCGGAATTGCGTATCTCTGAGGGTTATAAGGAGATGATGCGCGCCTACGACCGCAGCGAGAAGAAGAATAAGGCGCAGAAGGAGACGGTTATGTTCATCAAACAAAAACTTGACTCTGCGAAATGGTTTATCGACGCTATCAAGCAACGGCAGCATACTTTGTTACATACCATGCAGGCCATAATGGAGTTCCAGAAGGAATTCTTCCTGACAGGTGATGAGACAGCTTTAAAGCCGATGATCCTGAAGGACATAGCGTCAATGACAAGTCTCGATATATCGACCGTTTCAAGGGTTGCTAACAGCAAGTATGTGGAGACGGAGTACGGTACCTACAAGCTGAAGTTCTTCTTCTCTGAAGCATTACATACTGAAAGTGGGGAGGAAGTCTCGACCCGTGAAGTAAAGACCATCCTGCAGGAAATGATAAGTGCTGAGAATAAGCGGAAACCCTTATCGGACGAGCACCTTACCGAGATGCTGATGGAAAAGGGATATAATATTGCCCGGAGGACTGTAGCAAAATACAGGGAGCAACTGAATGTTCCGGTGGCGCGTTTGAGAAAAGAGCTCTGATAAGAACTTTCCTATGAACATTGATGAAATAAGGGAATACCGTTTGGCGAAGGCAGATGTGGAGGAGTGTTTTCCTTTTGATGAAGAAACATTGGTTTTCAAAGTGATGGGTAAGATGTTCCTGTTGGCCGGTCTTAATGATTCGCCGGTTCAGATAAACGTGAAGTGTGACCCCGATCGTGCTATTGAATTGCGGGACGAATATGCACAGGTTCTTCCGGGCTATCACATGAATAAAAAGCACTGGAATACTATTGTTATTGACGGACTGTTAGGCGCGCGTTTTCTGAAACAGCAGATAGATCATTCTTATGAATTGGTGCGGGCTTCGTTGCCGAAAAAGTACAGGTAATGACCGGCATCATGACCCGAATAGGTTAAGTCATATTAATTTTGAAGCATGAAGTACGTTGTTTGTTTTGTATTGCTGGTATTTTGCGCAGGCAGTGATGTGATGGGTCAGGCGCTTATTCCTTTTAAATATACTTCGGAGGAAGAGAACCGCCTGATCAAGGAGAACGATACATTGCGTTATTACATAGCTACAGGAGATACGGTGAATGTAGTGGCGCTGAATGAGGAAGCTATGTATTACAAGCTGGTGAACAGGAAGGACAAGAAAAAGGTAGTTGCGGAAGGAGGGTTGATTGCGGACGGAGAGGGATATCTGCAGCACGGCAGGTGGGTGCAGTACTACAACTCCGGAAAGACGGCAATTTCAGGGAGTTATATCAAGGGTAAGCCGGCGGGGATATGGGAGGAATATTATCCTGATGGCCGATTGAAGGTGTCAGGTTATTATGCAATCATATCTGACAAAGATGGCATTACTACCTGTCGCTCGGGCGAGTATCTGGAATATTATAGTAACGGTCAGCTAAAGGTGAGCGGTTATTATGCAGCTGACAGAACGGTATCGAAGGATTCTACGACGGTTGAAGATCCGGTTTCGGGCAAAATGGTGACCAAAACGATATCGAAGTCATACTATAGCCCGAAGAAGGCGGGTTCCTGGGATCACTATAGCGAAGCCGGAGAGGTGGAGAAGCATGAGGAATTCTGATGTGCTGAACGTTTGGTAGGCCGTATATTTGTTGGCTATGCGGCTCCGGCATTTTCTTTTATTTATTGGTTTGTATGTCTCAATGACCGTGCGCGCGTACTGTATGCCCGGCATCTATATGGAGGATGTGAAGCCGTTTACCGGAGGGCCATTGGCAGGGCTGAATCTTGCGCAGGTTGACGGTGACATGTATTTTGGTTATAGCAGGCCGGGACTTACGATAGGCGGATTTGTCCGGGCTCATTTTACTGAAAGGATAAGCGGAAGCATGGAACTGCTTTTTTCACAAAAAGGGAGTAAGGGAATTGCTGAGGTGGATGATCCGTTTCTGGGAAAATATACTGCCAGGTGTAACATTGGCTTGAATTATGTGGAGGTGCCGGTGACCATACGCTATGAAGTTGCAGGCATAGGTGGTGAGGTGGGTATGTCTTACTCGCGGTTGATAGGGTCGAAGGAGTGGATACTTTCGCAGCCGCCGGTAGCAATTGATGCTGAGCGCAATGGGTTTGAAGAGAACGGGTTAGACTACATTGTGGGTATCAGTAAACGTATGAATAAGCACGTACAATTGAATGCCCGATTCCAGTATTCGGCAGTGTCCATTCGTCCGTTCAGCAGAGTGCCGGCAGGTTACGCATGGGGCGAAAAGGGACAGTTCAATAACCTGTTCTCCATAAGAGTGGTCTATGAACTTTGATCCGGTCAGTTTTTGCGGCGTGTGGCCATTTGTGCCAACTGTTCGCGCTCGGTGGATGTGAGGTCTTTAGGTACATCAATTACCATTTTTACATAGTGGTCTCCTCTGCGTTCAGGGTGATCGTAGTCGGGCATCCCCATCCCCTTCAAACGAAACGTTTTGTTGCTGTCGGTACCGGCAGGGATATTTATGCTCAGGGTCTTATCAATTGTTGTAACGGGTTCTTTCCCGCCCAGAATGGCCGTGAAAACGCTCAGCGGAGCTTCTGAGTAGATGTCGTTTCCTTTTCTTTCGTAACGCGTGTGCGGGGCAATGTTGACAGTGATGTACAGGTCGCCGGCCGGACCGCCGTTTCGGCCGGCTGC
>JACSRV010000126.1 GCA_014879545.1 Chitinophagaceae bacterium
CGGCCGTTTTCATATCCCACATCATTTTTTCAGATGCAACTCCAATCTTTCAATCTTTTCTTTCAGTATTCTTCTTCCTTCCGACAAATGCCATTTAGATGTACCCTCGCTGATGCCTACCAGATTTCCTATTTCCTTGTGCGTAAGCCCCTCCATCACATACATGTTGAAGACCGCCCTTGTGGCATCCGGCAACTCGTGCACCAGCTTCATCAGTTGGTCGTAGTAGAGTTTGTCGGCATGGTCTTTATGCACCAGCTCATCCTTCTCTACCAGCAATATCTGACTCGAGTATTTGGCGTTCTGCTTCACATAGTCGGCCACCGCATGGAAGACGATCTTTCTGATCCACCCTTCAAAAGAACCCTGGAAATTGTATTGTTTTATCTTTTGGAACGCCCTCAGATAACCATTGTTCAACACCTCTTCTGCCTGCTCTTCATGATCTATATACCGGCGCACCAATGCCATCATTTTGGGATAGAACAGCCGGTACAACTTTTCCTGGGCCATACGGTCATTGCGTATGCACCCCTGGATAAGTTGTTCCAACTCAGTGGTCTGGCCAACTGCACTATATGCCAAGGCTATGGACAAGTATATTGGTTATTAATATCAATCAATTAGAAGTAAGACCATCCTTTATCCAAAAAGGTTGGGTAAAGGGGGTACATTCAGGTAAATTTATGAAAAAACCATAATAAATATGCCAAATACGACCCTACACATGCAGATAAAGCATGGTAGTAACTGTCATAACTGGATAAAATCAGGACTAAATTAGCAATAAACGCATTCTATCGTTTTCCAACCGTCAGGACCTTGCATTTTCTACGTAATTCACCTGCTTTGATAAGAACATTCACTTCCTTTTGAGGCTCTTTAAATGACATTTTCAAACCACAGTCACACATCTCTGTGATTGGGTCTTTGTCCTTTATCATCTTATACAACTTGTCGACAGTCGGAACGGTTTTCAGTTTAGCATATTCTGAATAGCTCAGCTTCAGAAATGCTACGTTGGTGCCTATCCCCCTATTGTCTATCAGATATCCGGACGTAAGGGTCGTCGGATACACTTTCTTTCCCATAGCTTTGATATCAGCCGGAGCCGGATAGGATATAATGCTACTCTTATCATCCGAAAGCAGCACCGGCACCTGATCACGGTAGTTCTTCTTCGTCTTGTACACTATCAGGTGAGGGCCAGGTGTCTCCTGTGCGGAAACGGTGCCGGCCAATAACACGGCTAGCGTCAGTGTGGTAATAATTCTCCTCATGTTAAGTGATTATTTGGAGCTAAAGAAAAATAATACAGGCATGCTTCCATGTAAATCGAAACCATGCCTGTGTAAGTAGGATCTACTTTTTTACTGTTGATATCTTTTCAGTGAGTACGCCGGCATCAGTCTGCACCATGAGTACATACGTGCCTGAGGGCAACTCTGATACTGGCACCGAAATCTGCTGCTGGCCGGCAAGTTCGGAATAATATACCTGCCTGCCCTGCACATCGGTAAGCGAAACTGACGTGGCCGAAACACCGGAACCCGACAGATCAACATACACAACATCCGATGCCGGATTAGGGAACACCTTCGCACCTGCAAGGCTCACGAACGGAATTGCCGAAGCACTGCTACGTGTGATGTTGCTTAGCTTTAAAAGGTATTTTCCGGTGTTGCCGGCAAATGCTGGAGACACTCTGAAAATCACTGTACCGCCTGTGCCACCGCTCAAATTGATGGTTCCTGTCATTACGTCGGTATAAACCGAAGACCATGTAGTGCCATTGTCTGTAGAATAGGACCATACTACGTCCAAACCGTATGTGGCGGCATCGTCAGAACTCACAACGTCATTCACTCTTGCAGTGATTGCATAGTTGTATCCGGCACCAAGTGTGATCTTGTAGTAGTCGTTGTCCGTTGACACGTGGATATTGGAACCTGTGGTACTCTTGGTTGCCACATCTCCGGTCCAAGTGAGCGGCAGACTATATGCAGTAGAAAGGGTGTTGTTCACCTCGTAAATATCGGGCGAAGGTGGCGGCGCTGTAACGGTCACCATCACCGGGTTGGTGAAGTAATCAGATCCGCACAGGTACCAACCTGCACCATTATTGTAAGTAACTGCCAGGAAGTACGTTCCGGGAGGTGATGTAACGGCCGTGGTGCTGAAAGTAAGGAATGGACTAGTATATGTAAAACCCGACGGAAGAGTCATACCGGACATCGTTTGGATGGTGGAACTGAATGAACCGTCGAGGTTGTATAAAGACACATCATAACTACCGCTGAATGAAACAACATCCTCATTCAGAAGGTTCAGATTAACAGATCCGGCAGAACCCTGTACAAATGTTGTGGGCGATGGCGTCATAGCAGAGTACAACTGCATAGGGTTGTTGTTTACAACCGACATAGCCTCAAAATTGGTATAACTACCGGCATTGCCCACTGCCACCCAACCGCCTCCTGCAGAACGATAGAAAATACCAATGGTGTAATTACCGGGCAACATAGACAACAAACCTGTTGTGCTGAAAGACAAGGTACCGGAAGTTGCCCCTGCACCAAGTGATACACCGGTCAGCGAGTCGACATAGGTAACAAATGCACCTGTGCTGTTGAATGCAGCAGCGCAATACGTTCCTGAAAATGCAGCGGAGCTGGTGTTGCGTACGCGCGTTGTTACAGAGAATGCGGAACCGTAGAAAATTGAGGTTGCCGACAGATTCACCCAGTCGGCAAGTGCCAGTGTGGCCGGTGTTGTAGATGAGTTAGGCACAACACCAATGATAGCCTGCTGATTGCTATTGTACCCGCCGCTGCCACCGCCGGTACCCAAGCCACCGGGGTTCAACGCATTGATATTGAAGTATCCATTGGACGACCCTGACCATCCCCAGTTCATGTGAAAGAAGTCGGATGCGTCATATCCATCGCACACAAAGCAGTGACCACCACCACTACCGAATCCGGCCATAACTATAGGGCGACCGAGGTCAAGATCTCCTTTAAGCAAACTCTTCCAGCCGCTTTCAGTATAGGACGACCTTTTCTCGCCGTGTAACGTCGACTTGTAATTGAAGTAAGTGCGCATTGCATATTCAGCGCAATGAGTAATGGGGCTGGCGGAAGATACAACATAGGCACCACTGGTCGATGCCGAGTAGTTCATATCAACAGCTATACCGCAATGGCTCATCAGCTTTGCCACTGCAGCGTTTGGCGATGTTACACTGTTTGGCATAGAGGCCCAGCTGTAGGTCGTAGCTCCAAAGTTGGCGTATAGTGAACCACAACAAGATGACGAATAAGAGTGCATGCCTACGCCTGTAGTTGGCCAGGCCCAGAATTTCATAACCTGTGCCATTGCAGTTGCCACACACCCGGTCACTGATCGTCCGCCACCGCCGAAATCATAAGGGCAGTCAGCATTGTAATAGTTTCCCTGGTCCCAGGTCATCGTCAAAAGTGGTGTAACTGCAGTTGTCTTTGCGGCAGACATGCGCACGTGAGCGATCAGGTCGTGCCACTGTTGGGCTACAGCCGGGCTGGCTTGTGCACCGGCAGCAGCAACCTCTGCTATCTGCTCTGCATAGCCGTCCATAAAAGACGACACCTGAGGAGGCATATGATCGACACGAAATGTCTGGTCAGTAGCATAGCCCAGCACCGGCTCCACTGCGTCGTCACCGGCAACTATAACAAATGTTTTTTCTGTACCGAAAACATAAAATGGAACCAAACCTCCCTGCGATGGTGCATATATCAGCGCAAGGTCGCCTTCCTTAAGTGAGGTCAATCCCTTTTGTGTGAGGAAAAAATGCCCGACAGCTTTAGCCGTTGACCCCGGCACCTCTTTGCCCCAGGACGTGCTGACAATAAATAAGAAGAGAAGAATTAAGTTGAATATCTTTTTCATAAGGGTGCATTTTATTTATACAAAACTACTATATGCAATAGCATTTGCAAAATATATTGCCCCATAAACGCCGAAATACGGGAAAAAACACCTCCCAAATGCACCTGTCAAATGAAAATATTAACCATAAGCAATATTTTCATATTTCTACTCCGCCGGAGGAAGGCTAGCGCACAACACTGTTCATTTCAATTTATCATTCTCGCGATGGCGGTTGGCGTCTCGTATGTTCTTTTTTTCAAAATTGCGTTCCAGTGCGGTTGTAAGATCCACCCCTGTCTGGTTGGCCAGGCAAATGAGTACCCACAACACATCGGCCATCTCATCGCCAAGGTCCTTGCCCTTGTCACTTTCCTTGAACGACTGTTCGCCATAGGTGCGCACCATAAGCCGGGACAACTCGCCTACTTCCTCCATGAGTATGCCCAGATTGGTAAGCTCGCCGAAATACCGCACACCCACGGTCTTTATCCATTCATCTACCTGCTGCTGCGCCTCTTTTATAGTTATTTCCACCGCAATTAGTATTTGTTAGTTTACACAAAATAATAGAACTTTCCCGTTTTTACAGCCTGTTTCATCGCCTTGTTGGTGGCAGGCATTTCAAAGCAGTAAGGATAGCAATGTACGCAACAGATATAGAAGCAGCCAACGCGCTCAAAGAAAAGACCGCCGAGGTACGGAAGAGTATAGGAAAAGTGATAGTAGGCCAGGAGGATGTCGTAGAAAAACTCATCATCGCAATTTTGTGCAACGGTCATAGCCTGCTGGTGGGTGTGCCGGGGCTGGCAAAAACACTTTTGGTAAAGACGATTGCCGATGTGCTGGACCTCTCCTTTAAGCGCATTCAGTTCACCCCCGACCTTATGCCCAGCGATATAGTGGGTGCCGAGATACTGAACGAACAACGCGTTTTCCAGTTTATTAAAGGCCCCATCTTCGCCAACATCATTCTGGCCGATGAGATCAACCGTACGCCGCCCAAAACACAGTCGGCCCTGCTGGAAGCGATGCAGGAACGCAACGTGACCGCAGGTGGTGTGCTGTACAAGCTGCCGTCGCCCTTCTTTGTATTGGCAACACAAAACCCGATAGAGCAGGAAGGCACCTACCCGCTGCCTGAAGCACAGCTGGACCGTTTTATGTTTCAGGTGACGCTCGACTACCCGAGTTTTGCCGATGAGGTTTCTATTGTGCGCAACACAACCGGCGCGCAAACACAGCAGCTCACACAGGTGATGAGCGGAGCGGAGATACTGGCATTTCAGGAACTGGTGCGCCGTGTACCCGTACCGGATAATGTATTGGAATATGCAGTGGGACTGGTGCAGAAAACACGTCCGGGCACCACAGGTGCAGCGGCAGCAGCCACGCAATACCTTGCCTATGGCGCAGGCCCGCGTGCTTCGCAATACCTGGTACTGGGCGCTAAATGCCATGCACTCATCCATGGCAAATATTCGCCTGACATAGAAGATGTGCGCGCCATGGCCATGCCGGTACTGCGCCACCGTATACTACGCAACTACAAGGCAGAAGCGGAAGGCATGACACAGGAATCCCTCATCAAACAACTTATGTAACATGGAAAACATACAGCAGAAAGCCGAATTCCTGCGCACGGGCTTCACACAAAAGCTGGCCGCCCTTGCCCCTGACGCGCCACGCAAATGGGGCAAGATGAATGTGCAACAGATGATAGAGCACATGAGCGACTACGTGCGGATAGCCAACGGCAAGACGCCCATGGAAGTACTGACACCGGCAGAGAACATTGACCGCATGCAGGCTTTTCTGGCAACAGAAAAACCTTTCCGCGAGAACACCCCCAACCAACTGATGGCTGACGAACCACCTGCAGTACGCCACACCAGCAAAGAAGAAGCCATTGCCGAATTGCAGCAGGAGATCGATCATTTCTTCCATGCGTTTGAAAGTGAGCAGGACAAATCGCTGAACAACCCTTTCTTCGGAGTGCTCAACTTTGAACAGCAAGTGCAACTGTTATATAAACACAGCACTCACCATCTCCGCCAGTTTGGTATTGACGTGTAACTACAGAAAGAACAAAATAATTTTCAAGCCACCTTTGGGTGGCTTTTCTTTTGGTGCCCTACAACTTAAGACACATCAATGCCCATTTCCGAAATATATAAGTTAGCTTTACAGTGACATCTAATTTGCAGATCATGACAAAGTTCCATCACACTATTATTGCACTGCTATGCGGCTTCGCATTGACCTCAACGTCGGTTGATGCACAGGTGAAGAAAGAAGTGAAACGTAGCAATGTGCGTCTGGCAAACGAAGAAAGGAACATGATAAGTGTGCGAACCATCCTCGCCAACCCCAAGCTTATCTCGGCAAAAGCCAGCTGCGAAGTGACCGGATTCACCATTTCGTTTCTGCCGGAAGGCGGCAATGTTTATGGCCCTTTCAAAACAGAAGGAGCAACTATTAAGCCTGAACACTGCAAGTACCTGAAAGACAATGCCGAGGCCAATGTGAGAATATTTATTGAAAATATCCGCATGTCGTGCAACGGCACCACCGTTGATGAGATGCCGATAGTTATAAGGTCGTTTCCGTAGCGAAACACCACCATCAATCTCAATTAATTCACCTTCAAAAACACACTTTATGTTTACCCAAACTACAAGTAAGATCAAGAGCTTCACCGGCACATTGATTGCTGCCATTATTGTGTCCGTAGGTACACCGGTGCAGGCGCAGGAATTCAAAAAGAACGGAAACGTTGTGACCTATAATGGTAACAAAATCACTATCTCCGAACCTGAACGCGACACCATCGTGGTGGTAGACCCCATAACGTCTGAAGAGATCATGCAGGTGCGGGTAAAAGATCCGAGGCCGCTGCTGCTGAATGGCAAGAAGATCTATGAATACGAATATGTAACGTCCATGCCCGCACGAATAGACAATAAGTTCAGTCTGGAAGAGCAGCTGGTCACCAACCTCGCCAGGTCCTTCAATTCCTTCGCCGATGGCGTGTACCGGGTGTATGCATCGTCGTTCGTATTCGACGAGAAGGGTAAAGTGGTTTACTTTGAGTACAGTCACCTGAGTGCTCGCGACGACCAGGGAAAAGATATACCAGTGAGCGACCTGCAGAAACAAGCTATAGGCAAAGAGATCGCAAGCAATTGCCGTTTTGTGGACATGACGCCCGCCAAGCTGGATGGCAAGCCGGTGGCTATGCTATCAGACCTGTTTTTGCAGGACTATAAATTTACGGTTAGGAATCACGTGACGGAATATGTGAAAGCAAACCGATAGCTGAAACCTACTACCTCCGATTGCACATGTTGTCTGCATCGGGCCTGTTTTGTACTTTGCCGGTTCACTGTATGCCATTTACCCCAATGAAGAAAACACTTCTCTCTGTTGCTGCCATTATTTCTATTTCTGTTTCCGGCTATGCACAGGCTTTTGTAGCCGGTGGTGGTTTCTTCATGCGTGGCGATCTTCGCTACCGACCCGGGAAGGTGGTAGTAGACACCGTTTCTGTTGTAGACCCGGCCACAGGTGCGGAGCAATTTGAAGCACGCGAGGACACAACCTTCCCGTCGTTCATAAACGGGCGCAAAGTATATGAGTATGACGAAGTGAGTACGCCGGTCATCTTCAGTGAAAGTAGCGAATCGCAACACGAGTACCTGCTGAACAGAATGAAGGGGATTCTGATGATGACCAAATTCTACGAGTATGGCGCATCTGCCCGCCTGAACCTGCGCAATATTATTGTGGACGAACGTGGCAAGGTGATCTTTTATGAGTTCTTTGGTATGCGTGGCGTTACGGCAGAGAACCGATTTAAACCGCTTACATTCCCCGAACTTACGGTGGCACTCAATCAGTTCATGACCGAATTACCCCCCATAAAGCCAGCCACAGTTGACGGCAAACCGGTAATGGCCTATGCCGGAACCGACTTCCACCACATCCGAATTGAGAAGGTGGGCAATAACCTTGTGTTCAGCTACGATGGCATGGTTTACCCGGAATAGGAGAATATTATTTATATTTATGTAGCAAACTTTCTCGCTATGCAGCTGCTACTCCGTCTGGTATTATCTTCCGTCGCACTTTCAACAGTGTGCTATTTGCCGGCTATGGGCCAGCAATTCAATGAATTTGAGAGTCTGTTCTTCAGAACTGATTGTCAGGTGATCGCCGGGAAAACGAAGCCCGACTCCCTTTGCCTTACTGACCCGGTAACAAACGGCGGAACCTTGATTGTAAACGAACGATCAGGCTATCCATCCACCATCAACGGAGATAAGATCTATGAATGCGATGAGGTAGGGAAGCCTGCATCAGTGGCCACCGGACAACAGATGTTGCATGATTATCTTTTCACCGGCATGAAAGATGTGCTGCAATCTTATTTCCGCACAAACCCTTCACTACAGTCGTTAAGAATAGACATCAGAAACGTCATTGCAGACAAAACCGGGAACATTGTATGCTATCAATTCAATTGGGTGAAGGGAATGGCCGGTGGCATACCCAGAGTCCTGCCAAGAGAAGAAATTTCAGCCCGTGTAAGTGAACTCATGAGTAAGTACCCGGCCATGAAACCCGCCCAAGTAAAAAGCCGTAATGTCTCAGCCTACATCAACTTCAATATGGGTCTGTATAACGTGAAACGGGCCGGAAACGATATCTCCATTGATTTTGATGGCGGAGATAAATGTAATTAGAATAAGTAGCCTCCGACGCTCTCCTTCCAGTGTTTCATACCACCGGACAGGTTGATGAGGTTGAGCCAACCTGCACCCTCCAATCTTTGAATGGCGATCACACTTCTTATGCCTTTTTCGCAATAGAGCACTACTTCTTTGTCAGCGGGAATCTCTCTGTAACGGGCCGCCAGCTCACTCATTGGCACATGCAGCCCACCGATATTGAACAGCTCTCGTTCAAAATCTTCACGCACGTCCACCAGCAAAAAATCATGGTTTTGTTCCATCCATTCCTTCAGCTGTGCAGGTGTGATCTGTTTCACGAACTAAATATTTACCGGGGTGGAGATCTATGATTCCTGTTTGGCAGTGAGCGCACGCCACAACTCATCTTTCAGTTGCAGCAGGCCCTGATTGGCTACAGCCGATATAAACACATGAGGCACATCTGTAGGCAATGTAACAGCTATCTCTGCCTTCAGCTCATCGTCCAGCATCTCGCTCTTACTCACGGCTACTACAATTTTTTTATCCAGCAACTCCGGATTGTACTCATGTAGTTCGTTCATCAGGATCTCGTACTCTTTACGATGGTCACTGCTATCGGCCGGTATCAGCAGCAGCAGCACTGAGTTGCGCTCGATGTGACGCAGGAACCGGTGACCCAGTCCCTTGCCCTCGGCAGCTCCCTCAATGATACCAGGCAGATCGGCCATACAGAACGACTTGCTGTCGCGGTAAGAAACGATACCCAACTGGGGTGTAAGTGTAGTAAAAGCGTAGTCGGCTATCTTGGGTTTGGCAGCACTCAGCACCGATAGCAGTGTAGACTTTCCCGCATTGGGAAAACCTACAAGACCCACATCGGCAAGTATCTTCAGCTCCAGCACCTTCCAGCCCTCGCTGCCCATTTCACCGGGCTGCGCATAGTCGGGCGTCTGGTTGGTTGGCGTCGCGAAATTGGCATTGCCCAATCCGCCACGTCCGCCACGTATCCATATCACCTCCTGACCATCTTCCAGTATCTCCACCTCCTGCTCACCCGTCTCCATATCCTTGGCCACCGTACCCAGTGGCACCTCCAGTACTATATCGTCACCATCGGCACCGGTACTATTGTTTTTATACCCGTTCACACCGTCCTGCGCCAGCACATTCTTGTAATAACGCATGTGCAGCAACGTCCAGAGTTGGGCATTGCCACGCAGCTTTATATGGCCGCCCCTGCCACCATTGCCACCATCCGGGCCGGCCTTGGCATCCATCTTGTTGCGCTCAAAGTGCACGCTTCCCGCCCCACCCTTGCCGGATCGGCAGAATATGCGGATATGATCAACAAAATTCCCTTTTTCCACTATGCTACAGGTAACAGATACTTATTGATGTGCTTGGCAAGAACCTTGAAAGTGTCCGGCACAGAATTATGGCCTGCCACACGCTCCAGTTTGCCTTGTTCGTTGTAATAACGGGCAACCGGTTCGGTCTTGGCATGGTATTCTTTGATGCGGGAAGTGATCACCGCCTCGTTATCGTCGCTGCGGCCGGATGTAAGGCCCCTGTTCACCAGACGAGCTATCAGATCGGCTTCCGGCACTTCAAGTGCCAGAACCAGGTGTATCTTGGTGTTCTTGAACTCCAGCAATTTGTCCAAAGCCTCAGCCTGCGTGCGTGTACGCGGGAAACCGTCAAACACAAATCCGCGGGCATCAGGCATGGCATCTATCTTGCTGCTGATCATACCTATCACCACTTCATCGGGCACAAGCATCCCCTGATCCATGTATTTTTTCGCTTCTGTACCCAACGGTGTCTGCCTGCTCACTTCGTCGCGCAGGAGATCGCCGGTTGAGATATGCTGCAACTGGTATGATGTAACTATATTTTCAGATTGTGTGCCTTTACCACTTCCCGGAGGGCCGAATAAGACTAAATTGAACATGTACTGTTTATTGGTTATTGTGCAGCAAAAGTAACCATACTTGCCGAATAGTTTACAACTATTTGGCCTCTACAGCACGTTTAACAAAGACAAAACCCGGTTTTCACCGGGTTTTGCGCAGATTTAACATTCATTATCAGCATTAAAGTTCGGCTTTGCGTGGATTGCGCTCCAGCACTTCATCCACCATGCCGTAGTCTTTCGCTTCGGCTGCGGTCATCCAGTAGTCGCGGTCGCTGTCTTTTTCCACTTTCGACATTTTCTGGCCCGAGTGCTGTGAAATGATCTCATAGAGCTCCTTTTTCAGCTTGCCTATCTCACGTGCTGTGATCTCGATATCGCTTGCCTGTCCCTCGGCACCACCCAGCGGCTGGTGTATCATGATACGGCTATGTTTCAGGGCGGTACGCTTGCCCTTACTGCCGGCACACATCAGTACCGCCGCCATCGACGCCGCAATACCGGTACATATTGTAGAAACATCCGGATTGATGATCTGCATTGTGTCATAGATACCCAGACCTGCATATACACTACCCCCGGGACTGTTCAGATACATCTGTATGTCGCGGTTACGGTCGGTACTTTCCAGAAACAACAACTGTGCCGTTACGATGTTGGCAACATAGTCGTTGATCCCTTCGCCAAGAAAAATGATGCGGTCCATCATCAAACGCGAGAAAACGTCCATAGAGGCTACGTTCATCGGGCGCTCTTCAATAATATAGGGAGTGAGGCCCACCGGCATTTTAAGGGATGAAGTATAGCTGTCGACAGTGAGACTGCTGATGCCGTGATGCTTTATCGCATACTTACGAAATTCGTTCTGATTCATCGGTTGTCTTATTTTTAGGTATTGGTAGCAAATTATAAACCAGAATAAAGATAATGCCATAAAGGCATACCAAGCCGGTTTGCGTGCTAAATTAGCGCAGTATTGGCATTTTATTATAAAACAGATTTATGGCAAAACTGACGCAGGAGCAACTATTGGAGATCTTCCACACGCTGAAAACTATAGTTAAGCCCTATGAAAAAGGTGTCGTCACGCCACATATAGACATAGAAGGTAAATACGATCTTTGGGCACACAGACCGGCTCTGGTGCAAGGCCGTCAGCACAATGAATTTTCGTTCGTTAGCATAATTCTGCAGAGCAACTATGTAGGTTTCTACTTCATGCCCATCTACACCAACCCGCCGGAGGTGACACCCCTTATTTCCCCAAACCTGCTAAAACACCTCAAAGGCAAGTCGTGCTTTCATATTAAGAAAGTAGATGCTGAGTTACTTAAAGACGTGAAAGCCGCAATGAAAGTGGGCTATGCGCAGTACAAAAAGAACGGCTGGGTGTAAGTATGCTCTGCTATTTCTTGTTAACTGTGAATACCTCAACTGAATCGACTGCAATTTTCGAGAGTACCCAAGGTATCTCGTTTGCCGTTGTGGAGTAAAACCCGGCAAACTCGCTCACCGAGAAGAAACTCAAAATTCCCGTAGGATAGTAATAGGATCGAACCTTTGTCAAATCAAATCCACGTACATCCTGCTTGGCTACGTGATGAGGTGCAATTATCTCGTCGCCGTCTTTCACTTCCGAGGTATGCACACCCAAAGTAGGCACACCATTTCCATTACAATACCACTGCCATCCCCAATGCCCAACCGACCACACTCGCTTGGTATCCGTGAATTTCCCGTAGTCGGCGGCAGCCGTTCTGTAAAAATCCGCAAAAGCACGATCGGAAAGGCCGAGCACCACTCCCATCAGCACGGTTCCGCCCAGCACTGCTGCTCTGGTAAACGTTGCGGCACGTTCCCAAAATGGGGAGAGCAACAAAATAATAGCCGGCAATATCAGCAATACATGGCGGGTTGCTATGAATGGTGCAAACCGTACAATAAAAACAAAAACAGCCGCCAACCATACCACAACGATGGCGTATTGCCTGCGCCTGGCAGCATCAACATGCGTTGCTGTAGCCGTGTAAACGCCACTCACCACAGCTGATAACAGTATGAGTGCCGCCTTAACGCCAAACAGATTTCGTAATAGATTTGTTGCGTCCTTCTGTACTACCTTGCCGGAATATACCAACAACAAAAGACCGGCAAACATCACCACGCCGCTGCCAGTCAGCCATGCGACCAACCGGCGATTTCGCACCCCTGGCCATTGTATAGCCAATACCGCAAAAAACGACACAGCACCCGTAGCCAGCAACATGCTGTTGGCCCGGTCGGCAATTTGCGTCAACGGGACACCGGCATTTCTATTCAGCAAATGGGAACTGCCAAACTCAATATAATTCCACACCGACCAAAGCCCAAGTGCGGCAACAGGAAGCAAAAGGAATAAAAGTTGCCGGTATTTACGATCGTATATCATTATAAATGCCAGTACGGGCAGCATAGGCAACAGAGAATACTTGATCAACAAACCAACCGATAGCGCTCCTGCCGCCCAACCATACCGCCTGGCATCACTTATCTCGTCCGTCCTTACCAGCATATAAACCATAGCCAGCAACATAGACAGGAGCGGTACATCTGTCATCAGATTCTGGTTTACAACAAATGCCGCATTCATAGCAAGTATCGCGGTGAGCGCTATCGCATGCTCTCTGCTGAATACTGATGCAATGCGGTGGAATAACCAAATTGAAAGGAACGTGAATAGAGACTGCATTATGTGCAACGGAATTTCTGAGAAACCGAAAATGCTTCCCCAACAGGCAATCAGATAAAAATAGAGAGGAGGCTGATTTGCATGACTTATCGGCTCCGGGTCATCGTACCAGTTAACCATTGCGGACATCGGCTCAGTCGGATGCTTTGCTATCCATTTTGCCGCCTCCAAATGAAAAGTATCGTCTATATGGAATGCCTTATTCAAATTGATCAACGTCGGCACCAGCCACAGGGCAAAAAGTATCAGCAACTCGCGTTTATAACACGTGTCTCGACCCGATATGTTCTCAACTTCATCTATTTGCATTATGGATAGAGATATCAGCAAATATATGCCATACACATAACACTATTTCCGATCCCGTCTGATTTGAACCGGCTTTATCAACTGGTCTACCTACCGGCCCACGTACACCACGGACGCATATGTGGCACAAATACACGATAAACTGCAAAAAGCAGGGAATTATACGATTAGAAGTTTATTTTTGCACCCCATACAAACTAACAATATGAAGAACACTCCGTTTACAGACAAACACATTGCGCTGGGCGCCAAGATGGCACCATTTGCCGGCTACAACATGCCTATCTCTTATTCAGGCATCAACGAAGAGCACCATTGTGTGCGCAACAATGCCGGTGTGTTCGATGTAAGCCACATGGGTGAGTTCATTCTCAAAGGCCCTGACGCCCTCGAGCTTATTCAGCGCGTCACGTCAAACGATGCTTCTAAACTTACCGATGGTAAAGCTCAATACTCTTGTCTGCCTAACAACGAAGGTGGCATTGTTGACGATCTGCTGGTTTACTGCGTGGAGACCAACAAGGTATACATGCTGGTGGTGAACGCTTCCAACATAGAAAAAGATTGGAACTGGATCAGCAGTCACAATACAAAGGGAGTAGAGATGCACAACATCTCTGAAAAAACGGCGCTGTTGGCAGTGCAGGGACCAAAAGCTACCGAATATATGCAGCAGCTTACCGACATGGACATCACCAACCTGAAATACTACACTTTTACTAAAGGTGTTTTCGCAGGCGTTGAGAATGTACTGGTTAGCGCAACAGGTTACACAGGTGCCGGCGGCGTTGAGATCTATTTTGAGGACATCAATGACAACGCAGAAAAGATTTGGGAAGCCATCTTCCGCGTAGGTACTCCGAACGGACTGAAGCCGATAGGCCTCGCAGCCCGCGACACACTGCGCCTGGAAAAAGGTTTCTGCCTCTACGGTAATGATATCGACGATACCACCAGCCCCATGGAAGCGGGTCTGGGCTGGATCACAAGGTTCACCAAGGACTTCACTTCACGTGCCATCTTCGAAAAACAGAAGAACGAAGGGACTAACCGCAAGCTGGTAGGTCTGGAAATGGTGGACAAAGGCATTCCGCGCCACGGCTATACCCTGCAGAACGAAGCAGGGCAGGAGATCGGCGTTATCACATCAGGCACTCAGGCACCAACATTGGGCAAGGCCATTGGTCTGGCCTATGTTGCTACAGCACATGCTGCAGAGGGATCGGAAGTGTTCGTAATGATCCGCGACAAAGGCATCAAGGCGAAAGTCGTTAAGATACCGTTTGTACAGTAGTGCTGTCTGCCCTATCACCAACGGAAAATCGAGTCCTTTGTTTAGTCAACTATAACTACTGATACATAATGTTACCAAAGTACAGCCGCATCCTTTTGAAATTATCCGGCGAGTCGCTCATGGGCGACCGCAACTACGGCATCTCTCCACAGATGCTGGAACAATATGCCCGAGAGATCAAGACTATTGTTGATGCAGGTGTTCAGGTAGCCATCGTTATTGGCGGCGGCAACATCTACCGCGGCATGAACGAGGCTGAAACCGGCATAGAACGCGCACAGGGCGACTACATGGGCATGCTTGCTACCTGCATCAATGGCATGGCCCTTCAGGCCGCGTTGGAGAAAGCCGGGGTGAACACCCGCCTTCAAAGCGCCATTAAGATGGAGCAGGTTGCAGAACCTTACATCCGCCGCAAGGCCATCCGCCACCTTGAAAAAGGTCGTGTGGTGATCTTCGGTGCGGGTACAGGCAATCCTTACTTCACTACCGATACAGCAGGCTCGTTGCGCGCCATAGAGATCAATGCTGACGTGATACTGAAAGGCACACGTGTAGACGGTATCTATACCGCCGACCCTGAGAAAGACGCAACAGCTACACGCTTCGAGACACTTTCTTTCTCAGAAGTGATCAGCCGCAACCTGAAAGTTATGGACATGACCGCCTTCACATTGTGTCAGGAGAATAACCTTCCGATCATTGTGTTCGACATGAACAAACACGGCAACCTGATGAACGTAGTAACCGGCAAGAAAGTTGGTACACTAGTGAGTTGATCCAACATTACATTTCGACATTGCAAAGCCCGGTGTACCAACATCGGGCTTTTTGTTTGGCACACCTGCTCCTGCGAACCTCAGAAATTCCTAAATTTGGGTACAAGACCGAAGCAATGAATACGCCAGAGATCAGAACAATGCTCCATGAAGAGATAGACCACAGCGATGAAAAGCTGCTGAAAATGATCTATGCGCTTGTGCGAGAATACAACAATCCGGATACCGTATCAGACACCAGAAAACACCTGATCGAAGAAGAAAGGGCGAAATACTTGCGTGGCGAAGGACGAACTTACTCCTGGGAAGAAGTAAAAAAGATAGCTACAAGCAAAGACCGACCCAATGACCTATAATCTGGAGATCAGATCTCTTGCCGCACTCGAAACCATTGAAGCATTTGACTGGTATGAGCAACAACAATCCGGGCTTGGACTCGACTTCCTTTCTGCTCTCGATACGTTTTACAACCAGCTCACACAAAATCCTTTTGTTCATTCCTTCTATAGTGGCAATGTTCGCCAGGGAATAGTAGGCAAATTCCCCTACGTGATCGTGTACGAGATATGGGACAAGACTATTGTTGTCTATAGCGTATTCATGACGAGGCGTGATCCTGAAAAAAAGAAATCAGGAGACCACTGACGCTACTGGGTATTTCCGCAGCAGCATCACAGGCCTATTTCAATTCTTCTATCAGGAACCTGCCTGTGTGGCTCTCTTTGATAGCAGCAATAGCCTCGGGAGTACCGGCTCCGACAAGCCGGCCACCACCACCGCCACCTTCAGGCCCCATGTCTATTACATAGTCTGCTACCTTCACTACATCGAGGTTGTGCTCTATCACCAGCACGGTGTTGCCACGATCAACCAGTCGGTTTAGTACGGCAAGCAAATGCCTGATGTCCTCAAAATGGAGACCGGTTGTAGGCTCGTCAAGTATATAGATGGTCTGCCCCGTGTCGCGCTTGGAGAGTTCTGTCGCAAGTTTCACACGCTGCGCCTCGCCGCCACTCAGTGTCACCGCACTCTGCCCCAGTGTCACATAACCAAGACCCACATCCTGCAGTGTTTTGATCTTGCGGTGCAGGAAAGACACATTCACAAAGAACTCTACGGCATCATCAACCGTCATGTTCAACACGTCTGAGATGGACTTGCCTTTGTAGCGTATCTCCAGCGTCTCTCGATTATAGCGTCGTCCGTTACACTTCTCGCATAACACATATACATCAGGCAGAAAGTTCATTTCTATGGTGCGCATGCCACCACCCTGGCACTCTTCGCATCGGCCACCCTTCACATTGAACGAGAAACGACCTGCATTGTAGCCGCGTATCTTGGCCTCGGGCACCTGAGCAAACAACTGCCTTATCTCGTTAAAGAAGCCGCAATAGGTAGCAGGATTGCTACGTGGTGTGCGCCCGATAGGGCTCTGGTCTATTTCTATTACCTTATCAATATGCTCCAACCCCGACACCTTCTTGTAAGGCATGGGCTGCTGCTTGAAGGTAGGATAACAGTGTTTTGCCAGTATGGGGTAGAGCGTTTCGTTGATGAGTGTGCTCTTGCCGCTGCCGGATACACCGCTCACACAAATGAATGTACCCAATGGCAGTTTGATGCTCACATTCTTCAGGTTATTACCCGATGCACCATCTATAGTCAACTTGTGACCGTTACCCTTTCTGCGCTCGGCAGGCACCTCTATTTTCAGACTGTGATTGAGGTAACGGGCTGTGGTAGTATTCTGCTTCAATATCTCGGCAGGTGTGCCGGCACTTACTATACGGCCACCATGAAAACCCGCTGCCGGACCGATATCAATAAGGTGATCGGATGCGAGCATGATGTCTTTGTCGTGCTCTACCACAAGTACGGAGTTACCTCCGTCACGCAGGTTCTGCAGCGCCTTTATCAGCTTCTGGTTATCTCGCTGGTGCAGACCGATGCTGGGCTCGTCAAGAATATACGTGATCCCTGTGAGCTGCGATCCTATCTGTGTTGCCAGCCTGATGCGCTGCGACTCACCACCACTCAGCGTGCGCGTGCCGCGATCCATGGTAAGGTAGTGCAGCCCTACATCCAACAAAAAGTGCAGTCGGTCGCGTATCTCTTTGAGAATGTCTTTGGCAATGACCTGCTGTTTGTTACTAAGCCTGTCTTCTATATCCACAAACCACTCCATAAGCTCTTGCAGCGACAGATCTGATAGTGCTGCGATGTTCTTATCATCTACCCTGAAGAAGAGGCTTTCCTTCTTCAGCCTGGCTCCGTTACACTCCGGGCAACTGTTCAACTCCATGAAACTCTCTGCCCATGTGCGCACCCCCTCGGACGTGGTTTCGCTGAACCAGCGCAACACCATATTCACTATACCTTCATAATTGTGCTGCACCACTTTCTCCACATAAGCACCGGCATCATCGGCCGCATAAGTGATGACACCTTCTTCATTGCCATACAACAACAGGTTAAGTTGTTTCTGTGGTATATCCTTAATGGGTTTGTCCAGCGGTATCTTGTTCTTCTTAGCAAGTGTGGTCGCCATCTGGAAGGACCATGTGTCGCGCTCCAGGCCCAGCGGTGCAATGGCGCCTTCCGTGATACTTTTGTTCATATCAGGCAGCACCGCTTGCATATTCACTCCGTACACCTTACCCAGCCCCTTGCAACGCGGACAGGCACCGTAGGGCGAGTTGAATGAAAATGTGTTTGGCGATGGCTCCTCATAAGAAATGCCGCTTTCCACACACATCAATTGTTTGCTATACTGATGCACTTTGTCTTTCTCCACGTCGGCCACAAACATCAGGCCCTTGCCCATCTGCAAACATTGCTGAATGCTCTGGCTCATGCGGCTGTTGCTTTCCGCCTGCACAATCACTCTGTCTACCACCAGCTCTATGTCGTGGATCTTGTATCTGTCCACCTGCATCTTTTCTTTCAGGTCCAGCACCACCCCATCTATGCGCACCTTCACATATCCCTGCCTGCGCAGCTGCTCAAATAGCTCGCGGTAATGACCCTTGCGTCCACGCACTATAGGTGCCAGCAACATGATCTTACGACCGCTGAAATTCTGCTGAATGTGCGCCACTATCTCCTCCTCGCTGAACTTCACCATTTGTTTGCCGGTGTTGTAGGAGTAGGCATCGGCTATTCTTGCAAACAGCAGACGCATGAAGTCATACACCTCTGTAACAGTGCCAACTGTGGAACGGGGATTTCTGTTGGTGGTCTTTTGTTCTATTGAGATGACAGGCGACAGGCCGGTGATCTTGTCCACGTCAGGTCTGTCCAGGTCGCCAACGAACTGGCGGGCATAGGCAGCGAAGCTTTCCATATAACGGCGCTGACCTTCGGCAAAAATGGTATCAAATGCCAGCGACGACTTGCCGCTGCCGCTGATACCGGTTATCACCACCAGCTTGTTCTTCGGAATGCTTACATCAATGTTCTTGAGGTTGTGCACACGGGCACCCTGCACCACTATCTGACCCTGCTCTTTTACTGAACTCATCTTACCTGCAAATTACATGAACCCCTACTAAAAACACAATCTGCCACGGCATCAGCCGATCATAATTATTTATGCAGGCGGAGTGTGTAAAAACAAAAGAGAAGTCGCACCCGATGGATACAACTTCTCCGTATTATTTGAGACCGAAAAACCGGCCATCGGAATTACTTCTTCCTGTAGTAAACCTGATCGTCGTTGAACTCTGTGAACGACTGCAGAGGAGCATTTGCCATACGCTCATAGATACGAGAGATCTCGATCTGCTCTTTGTTCTCATGCACTTCTTCCAGGTTGTCGCCATGCACGGTAAACTCGTCGAGTTTGCGGTGCAGTTCCTCCTTCATCGTTACCGATATCTGGTTTGCCCTGCGCGACACAACTACGATAGATTCGTACAGATTGCCTGTTTTCTCTTTCAGAGCTATCACATCGCGGGTTTCGATCAGCTGATTCACCGATGTAAGTGACCTTCTATTTGTGCTCATTCTTTATCTTTTTTAAGTTATTATCTGTTTCAGTGTATAATTTCTCTGCCTCCGGTAAGTAGGAAGACTGAGGGTAAGTATCTTTTAATTCCCTGTATGCGCCGATGGCACTGGCATAACGCTCTTCCTGTTTTGCCTCAACACTCGCCTTTGCATACTTCACATTCGCCCTCATGATCATGTAGAGGTACTGATCCATTTTGGTCGACTCGGGATAGTTACGCATCAGGCTTCTGTAAGTAACAGTAGCGGCTTTGTACTGGCCCAAGTGAAAATAAAGCATAGCGGCATCGGCCTGCTTAGTTTCCATTTTGCCCGTCAGTTCGTCTATGCACTTCTGCGCTTCAGCAGTACGTTTTGAATCCGGATAGCGGGTCACATAAGACTTCAAGGCCTCCAGCGACTTTATCGTGTTCGTCTGATCGAGCGAAGATTTAGGGCTGTATTTGTACAAACAATACGCACTCATATACTCACACTCCTCCACGTCTTTGCTGGTAGGGAAATACTCGGCAAAGTTCTTGAAGTAGTAAGACGCCTCCACATAATCCTTCAGATTGTAGAAGGTATAGGCATACTTATAGAAAAGAGCTTCGTAGTTGCGGGTGCTTTTCATTATCGGCATCAACTCCCTGTACAACATGTTGGCATGCTGATAATCTTTCTTTTCATAATACTCATTGGCCTTTGTTAGCTTGTAGTTCACATCGCTGCTTTTACGGATCTTTTCAAATCCATTGCACGACGCGACAAGCACACTGAGCACGAATAAATATAATAAATTTCTAAGACGTATTTGCATACCGGGGAGCAAATATATGTAAAACGAGGGTTTTTGCCTAATAATAGCGCATCAGGGGCTGTCATTTTAGCATAAATGTTTCTTAAAACACCCAACTGCCTGAAGAGAAAAAAACTACCCGTTTAGCGGAAAAACTCCCAAAAAACTCCCGTCACGCAAACACCACAAAACACCACAACCTATTGTATTTCAACTAGTTGCTTCCAACCAACCATGACAAAAACTCCCATTTCCAGAAAATACCACCCGCACCACCGGGCATTCTTGTGGGGTAATGAGTGCCTCGGCTGAAAGAGGCGCAATAACCGAGCCAAACCAGCCCACACCCCCGGAAAGATATTCACATTTTTAGTGCGGTGGGCTGTAACGGGTCTTTGAGTACATTTATGCACGGCAACAGCCGCAATTCCATGACAAGAATACTAATATCTATACTACTGCTTGGGCCGGTTGCCTTCGGGCAGCGCTACTGCGACTATGTGCGCCCACTGACCGGCACCAACAAAATGGGGCATACATACCCGGGTGCTACTGTGCCCTTTGGCGGAGTGCAGCTAAGCCCCGAGACCGACACACTACCCTATGAGGTGAATGGCAAATACAACAAGGATGTATATAAG
This sequence comes from Chitinophagaceae bacterium, assembly GCA_014879545.1. Classification (GTDB taxonomy): domain Bacteria; phylum Bacteroidota; class Bacteroidia; order Chitinophagales; family Chitinophagaceae; genus Nemorincola. Next base: position 21,077 of record JACSRV010000126.1, read on the forward strand.
TACTGCGCCGGCTACCAATATACCGACAAGACCATTGTTGGATTTGCACACACGCATTTCAGCGGCACTGGCCATTCAGACCTGGGCGACTTTCTGATAATGCCCACAACCGGTGCACTGCAACTGAACCCCGGCACAGTCGACCAACCCACATCGGGCTACCGTTCGGGTTTCAGCCACAGTACGGAAACGGCCTCGCCAAACTACTATTCGGTATTGCTGGATAGATATAATATCAAGGCCGAGTTGACGACCACCACCCGTGTGGGTGTGCACAGGTACACATTCCCGGCCACACAGGATGCGCACATCATTCTTGATGCTGTTTATGGCATCTACAACTATCCCGACAAAAACGTGTGGACCTATATGAGGGTAGAGAACGATAGCATGGTAACGGGCTACCGCCAGACCAACGGTTGGGGGCGCACCCGAACAGTGTATTTCGCCATGAAATTTTCTAAGCCATTCGCGAGCTACGGATTTCAGAACGGCAGCAAAAAACAAGTGTACAAGGGGTTCTGGCGGAAATTTGACCAGGAGCATAACTTCCCCGAGATGGCCGGTACGCACATCCGCGCTTACTTCAACTTCGGTACCACAACCAATGAACAACTCACGGTTAAATTCGCGCTGTCACCTGTGAGCACAGCGAATGCACTGCTGAACATGAACGCCGAAGCCACGGGCAGATCGTTTGACGAGATCCGCAAAACAGGAGAGGACGCATGGGAAAAGGAACTATCGAAAACCAAGATCACTGCCGACAAAGAAGTAATGAAGAACTTCTATACCGCACTTTACCACACCTATATCAACCCCACTGTGTATACTGATGTGAATAGCGACTACATGGGGCTGGACCGCAATGTGCATCAAGCCGAGGGCTTCACCAACTACACCACCTTCTCCCTCTGGGACACCTACCGCGCGCTGCATCCTCTGCTGAATCTGCTGCAACCTGCACGCAATTCGGACATGATCAGCTCCATGCTGGCACACTACGACCAGAGCGTACACCACATGCTGCCTGTGTGGAGCAACAGTGCCAACGAGAACTGGTGCATGATAGGCTACCATAGTGTGTCGGCCATTGCAGATGCCGTCATAAAAGGCACCTACAAGGGCGATGCCAACAAGGCGCTGGAAGCTTGCATTGCCACTGCCAACCACGATCAGTTTGAAGGCATAGGCGACTACCGCCGCCTGGGGTATGTACCTGAAGATAAAAGCGGCGCCTCAGTATCGAAGACACTGGAATATGCCTATGACGACTGGTGTATAGCACAGATGGCGCGGAAAATGGGCAACGAAGAAGTGTACAATACCTTCAGCAAACGTGCTGAGTATTACAAAAATGTGTTTGACGCATCTACCGGATTTATGCGGCCCAGACTGAGCAACGGCAATTTCAAAAAAGACTTTGATGTACTGAACACCGACGAGGCGGGCTATATAGAAGGCAATGCCTGGAACTATAGCCTGTATGTGCCGCATGCACCCGAGGCAATGATAGGCCTGATGGGCGGCAACAAACGATTTGTCGCTCACCTCGATTCGCTGTTCACCATGCAGCTACCCGACAGTTTCTTTGCCCATACGGAGGACATCACCCGAGATGGCATCATAGGCAACTATGTACACGGAAACGAACCATCGCACCACGTGGCCTATCTATACAATCATGCAGGTGCGGCATGGAAGACACAGGAACGCGTGCGCATGATCATGCAGAAGATGTACCATCCGCAACCCGACGGCCTCAGCGGCAATGACGACTGCGGGCAGATGAGTGCATGGTACATTTTCAGCGCGCTCGGCTTTTATCCAATTGCGCCAGGTAGTGACAGGTACGAGTTAGGCAGTCCGGCAATACAAACTGCTACTGTGCAAATGGAGAACGGCAAAACCCTGATGATAACAGCCAAAAACCAATCGGACAAAAACGTTTATGTGCATGATGTTATACTGAATGGAAAACCGCTGAATCGCACCTACATTACCCACAGCGAACTGACCGGTGGCGGAGAGCTTGTGTATGTGATGGGAAGTAAGCCGAAGAAAAAGTAGCAATTGAAACGGCATCTGTTTCTCTACACTCCATTTAACAACGTATTTTTCACGAAATTTGTTGCAACTAATACTTAAGTCATGAAAAAGTCGGTGTTGTATGTTTCGATATTGTCGGTTGCGGCAATCTTCTCTGTGTTTGTAGCTTGTAAAAAGAACGCAAACGGCCGAAGTACACTCAATCTGGTAGACGACGCTACCGTTCTGTCGTTATCGGGTCAGCAGTACACTTCATTCATGACTGCCAACCCTGCTGTGACCGGCACTCCCGCAGCAGACATGGTGGCACGTGTGGGCCAGCGCCTCACGGCAGCCACTACCCAATACCTTACCGATAAGGGTCAGGGCGACCTGGTAAAAAACTACTCATGGGAATTCAACCTGGTGAACAACAGCGAGGTGAATGCATGGTGCCTGCCGGGCGGCAAAATAGTAGTGTATACGGGCATCATCCCGCTAACCCTGAACGATACTGACCTGGCAGTGGTGATGGGCCACGAGATAGCCCATGCCGTGCTGAAACATGGCAACGAGCGTATGAGCGAGCAACTGCTGGCACAATATGGGGGTCTGGCACTGTCGGCACTCCTGTCAAGTAAGCCGGCTGAAACACAGGAACTGTTCAATAATGCCTATGGTGTGAGCAGCACCCTGAGCATACTGGCCTTCTCACGCAATCAGGAAATGGAAGCCGATGATATGGGGCTATACTTTATGGCGCAGGCGGGTTATAACCCCAATGCTGCGGTGGGCTTCTGGGAGCGTATGTCGGCACAAAGCAGCGGCACCAAACCGCCGGTATTCCTGAGCACGCACCCCGGCGACCAGCAGCGTATCGATAACATTAAGAAGAAACTGCCTGACGCGCTGAAGTATTACAAGCAGTAAACCGCACACACGGTTAGAGGGGCTTATTTCGTTATATTTGTATCAACACCTGTTTCTATGAGCGAGACCGAACTGAAAGAACTGAGAAAAGAGACCAAAAAATTCATTGACCATGCCGATGAGCGCGTGCTGCGTATGGTGTATGCTATGCTGGAAGCAGATGCCCGGACCGAGGCCACGGATAAGTACCTATCGGCAGACCAGGAAGCGGTATTAAATGAACAGGTTGCATTGTACGAGAAGGGTGAAATGAAATTCTCGACATGGGATGAGGCAAAACAGCGGATCATCTCAAAATTAAAATGACGCCCTACAAACTTTCCATCTCCCGGCAGGCAGAACAGGTGCTTCTTGATTCGGCACTATGGTACGAAAACCAAAGTCCGGGCCTGGGTAATACCTTTATCTCATCCGTAGATAACGCACTATCCTCTATTGCGGCTAATCCGTTATTGTATGGCTACAGAAAAAACAATATCAGGGGGTATAGCATGAAAAAATTCCCGTTCAAGATAATGTTTACGGTAAGTGGAGACCATGTGTATGTTATATCGATTTTGCATACCAGCAAAAAAAGAGACGTCTGAAGGCGTTTACGAAAATCCCTGTTCACTTTGTAAGTACATCGTACCGTCAGTATTCCCCGGCGACCGGCAGCGTAAAGACAAAATAAAAAGAAACTGCCCGATGCGCTGAAGTATTTGAAGTAATTTATCAACTTCCACTACTGATTAGAATACCTGACATGGAGCAACCGTGTACATTTCCTAACTATAGTTGTATTATCGAACAATATAAATGGTGCACCAATTTTGACTTCAGTGCACCATTTATTGTATACAAACAGTAATTTAGTCAACAACAATTCGAGCAGTATAATTAGACTGACCGGTTTTAAACGACAATATATATATTCCCGGGCTTAACATGGAAATATCAATGTCGGATTTACCTAGCGAGATATCCAATTTTGAAGAAATCAACTTCCTGCCTAAAACATCTGTGATTTCTATCACGCCCATTCCTTTTATCTCAGATTGCCATTCCATCGTAAGTATGTTTTTTGCAGGAACCGGGAAAACTCTAACCACATCTAAATTGGTTTGATCAATTACATTAGTTGTCATCGGAGTAAACGTATGCGATATTGAATGTTTCCTAAAATGTGCAGCTGTCATTGAAGTTGTAGAATACGTGAGGGAAATAGGCGGGAAAGGAGTTGTGACATAGTTCATTTCCTCAGGATATATTTTATAAGTCTTCCCAACCGGCAAGGCACCGAAAAAATAATGACCTGCAGCATCAGTTTGAGCTGATTTCATAATTATACCAGTTGCATTATCTATGCAATACACCCAAACATTAGGAGCGGGCACATAATCTGTAGTACCTTTATTAGCACCTGTAGTAACGTCTCCTTCTATTAGCCCCGGCCCGGAAGCTACTGTGCCATATGTCACTACTATATTCTTGCCAGTATCGTCTGTGCCTGCAATGTGATAGATCACCGAAGCAGAATTCCAGAAAGCAGAAGAAGTGTAATAGGTGGGCTGCGCACCAGTTCCTGCCAAAAGGCTATCATAAGATGCCTTTAAACGAAATGAGTCTGTACCCAAATTACAAAACGTAAACCGATTATAAGTTCCGATCTTGCCTGAATCAACGGCAGTGAGTAGGTGGGTAACAGGATCATATTTTATTAGCCACACTTTAACAACACTTGGTCCGCCACTTCCGGAAAATAATACCTTACCGGAGATACAATCATTCGAAACGTCAACAGATTTTACAATTGATATACTCGGGCATGTACCATTTGAAATTGTATAAGATATTTGTGCCGTCCCAACCGAATGAGCGTCTACGGTCGCGAACATTGACGTAGATGGATATCCGGTAACGGACGCTATGGACGGCGCACTGCTTGTCCAGACACCACCTGCATTTTCTTCCAGTACCGATAAGGTCATATTTTCACCGGGACGCATATCGGGGCCAGATGACCAGATGGCATCCCAGAAACCCGGAAGATTTAGTGTTCCGGAAATGTGACCAATTGCCGTATCCTGAACAAGTCCGCAGGCATTAGTGAGATTATAGGTGACAATTGTTGTACCTACAGAAACACCGGTCATAACACCGGTGGCCGGATCTATCGTAGCAACAGAAGGATTGCTGCTGGCCCAGACGCCACCTGACGGATAGCCTACCCATGCCCCGGTGCCACTTGGACATATCTGGGTTCCGACACGTGCAGACGCAGTCGCAGGATCAACCGTAACAGTAACAGAGGAGCGGCAACCGGGACTAAGCGTGTAGGTAACACCAACATTGGCATTGGCAGAAACTCCCGTCACTATTCCGGTACTGGTCACAGTAGCTTCGGGACCGGACGTAGACCATACTCCGCCCGTCGAAGGATGGCTCAGGGTAATTGAGGATCCGGTGCATACGTGAAAAGAGGAGGAAGTAATGGGTGCCGGTGCGGGATTTACGGTAAATACAGCTGTAGACATCCCGGAACTTCCGGAATAGGTAATTATGGTAGTTCCCGGCGAAACAGATGTGATCTGACCGAAGCCCAACATTACAGTCGCTACAGAAGGGTTACTACTTGTCCACGTTCCTCCGGACGAAACACCTGTTGCCGTTGAATCATGCACTACCAAAGTCCACCCTGGACAAGCACTTAATTGACCGACAATTGAACACATTGCTGTTTTTGATAATATAACAGCCAAGAAGAGCAGAATAAATTTGATACTTTTTTTCATAAGGTTATTTTTTTTGGGTACGAGTATATAGACATACAGTGCGCTACACAGGTTGGGTTATCTATCAATTTACATCAGACAAGTGATAGCTTTCAGAAAATTTGTGCGTTCAGGGTTGAAAACACTGAAAAATGAAAGAATTCCCCCATTCGTCAAGAATAGGGTATTACCTATTCAGTCATTTTGTTACTTTTGTTTCCCTCCTAAATTTTTGTGTTGTGAAGTTAAAGTCGCTGGAAATAAAAGGGTTCAAGTCGTTTGCCGACAAAACCCATGTAATACTGGACAATCCCATAACAGGGATCGTGGGTCCTAACGGCTGTGGTAAGTCGAACATCGTAGACGCCATCAGGTGGGTGATAGGTGAGCACAAGATAAAGGCACTCCGATCGGACAACCTTGAAGATCTGATCTTCAATGGTTCGCGCACTCGTAGTGCATCGGGCATGGCCGAGGTGTCACTCACATTTGAGAATACACGCAACCTGCTGCCTACCGAGTTCACTACTGTTACCATCACCCGTAAGTTCTACAAAAACGGCGAGAGCGAGTACCGCCTCAATGATGTGGCGTGCCGCCTCAAAGACATTCACAACCTGTTCCTTGACACCGGTGTATCTAACGACTCTTATGCCATCATAGAACTGGGCATGGTGGACGATATCATTAAAGACAAGGATGGTAGCCGCCGCCGCATGCTGGAACAGGCCGCCGGTATATCTATATACAAGACACGCAAGAAGGAGGCAAAACAAAAACTGGAGGCAACAGAGCAGGACATATCGAGGATAGAAGATCTGTTGTTTGAAATAGGTAATAACCTGCGTACACTGGAGAGCCAAGCCAAAAAAGCCGAACGCTACTTCCAGGTAAAAAACGAATACAAGGAAGTGAGCATAGAGCTGGCAAAAGCAAGCCTGGAGCACTTTAACGACCAATATAAAACCCTGAACGAGCAGAACGATGCCGAGACCGACCGCCGCACCCAACTGGAGGCAATGGTGGCAACGGAAGAAGCAGCTGTGGAGCAGCAGAAGGTGAAGTTGATAGAAAAAGAGCAGGAGCTGAACGGGCTGCAGAAAAAATTCAACGATCTGGTGAACCGTGTGCGCCAACTGGAAAGCGACAAGAAGCTGGCCGCACAGAAAATGGAACATCTGCAGGAACGCGACAAGAACCTGCGCGACTTCCTTGCTGGTGCCGACGGACAATCACAGAAGCTCGAAGAGTCGATCGCGTTCTCTGAAAAACAGATAGCCGACGAAACCGCAGCGCTGGAAAAAGTGAAGGGCGAACTGGACACATTGCGTGCCGCTGTTGACACACAACGTGCTGCGTTCGATGCGAAGAAGCAGGCTCTGGAGCAGATGCGCAACGAATACCAGCAGCGCCAGCGCGGACTGTTTGAAGCCGAGAAAAAGGTTGCCATCGCCGATACATCGGTAATGAACATTCAGCGCGGCATACAGCAAGTGCAGAGTGAAATGGCACAACGCAGCTCGCAGATCAGCCAGCTGGGCACAGAAAAAACAGACACTGAGGATAAACTGCACCACCGTCAGGATGAGCTGCAAGACCTTATAGACAAACACGAAGAGGTAAAAGCCAAGATTCTGGCCAGCCAGGAGCAGATGGAAAGCCTGCGCGCACGACTTGTAGAAGAGAACCGCAAGCTGGACAGCCGCCGCAACGAACACGACCTGCTGAAATCGCTGGTGGAAAGTCTGGAAGGATATCCGGACAGTATCAAGTTCCTGAAAAAGAACAAAGACTGGGACAACAGCGCACCACTACTTTCGGATGTGTTTGTGGTAAAGAACGAATACCGTACGGCTCTTGAGAACGTACTGGACAACTACCTGAACTATTATATCGTTGCCAATCCGCAGGAAGCGGCCAAAGCAGTATCCCTGCTGGACAACAATAAAAAAGGAAAGGCCAATTTCTTCATCCTCGACCACCTGAGTCAGTACACGCCTGCAACAACAGAAACGCCTGCAGGAGCCATACCGGCACTGGAACTGGTGACCGTAGACGACCAATATGCATCGCTGGCTAAGCGCCTGCTGGGTCATGTATACGTTACTGCCGACGACACAGACATATCGGGCGTGGAGCTGCAGAACGGAAATGTGTTGGTGAGCAAGAGCGGCAAGATGGTGCGCGGCCGCTACACACTGGGCGGAGGATCGGTGGGTCTGTTTGAAGGCAATAAGATAGGCCGTGCCAAAAACCTGGAACGCCTGGCCAAAGAAATTGAAGAACTGACACAGACCACTGCTGAACTGAAACAGTTAGTGTCCGACACCCAAACGCTGATCACCGGCTTCAATATGGAGCTGAACGACAAAGCGATAGAGCAGGCGCGCCGAGATGTGAACACACTGCAGAACCATGTAGTGAACCTCACACACCGCATTGAGAACTTCGACCACCTGAACCAGAACGGCGAAAAACGCCTGGCAGAGTTGCAGGAACAACTGGACGATACACACGAAAGCATTCAGGATACCCGCGACGCGCTGGAATCGATAACAGCTGAACTGCAAGGTCTGCAAGACCAGATACGCGGTGCTGAAGAAGAATTCCGCACGGTGGAACTGTCGTTCAACGAAGCTACCCAACAATACAATAATCAGAACCTGGCAGTGGCCCGTCAGCAAAGCAAGCTCGACAACCTGCGCCAGGAATTGCAGTTCCGCACCAACCAGCTCACCGATCTGAAAAACCAGATCACTTCCAACACCGAGCAACTCTCGTACGTGAGCACGCAACTGGAAGAGACCGGCAAATTGCTGAACAGCGGCGACAACGAACTGTATGAATTGCTGACCCGCAAGGAAACAGAAGAACGCGAACTGAACGAGAAAGACCGCGCCTACTACGAGATGCGCAACAACATAAGCGCACAGGAAAGCGCGCTGAACCAGAAGCGCCGTGAAAAAGAACACGCCGAGACCTTGCTGAGCAATATCAAGGAAAAACTGGGCACTATGAAGCTGCAGGTGGCCGGTATGAGCGAACGCCTTTCCATAGAATTCAAGGTGAAGCTGGACGATATTCTTGATCAGCCACGCACCGGCGAACAGACTATTGAAGACCTGACCGCCGATGCCGAAAAGATGAAGAAGCGCCTCGACAATATGGGCGAGATCAATCCAACGGCAATTGAAGCATATACCGAGATGAAGGTGCGCAACGACTTCATTGTGGAACAGCGCAATGACCTGGTGAATGCCAAGGATTCGCTGCTCTCGACCATTGAAGAGGTGGAGAATACTGCCAATAGCAAATTCCGCGAGACCTTCGATCTGGTGCGCGAGAACTTTGTTCAGGTATTCAAGGCACTCTTTACGGCCGAGGATAATTGTGACCTTCGCCTCACCGACCCCGACAATATTGCCGACAGCAACATAGAGATCTATGCACAGCCAAAGGGCAAGAAGCCAAGCACCCTCACTCAGCTTTCGGGTGGAGAGAAGACGCTCACTTCTACCGCTTTCCTGTTTGCGATCTACCTCATCAAGCCGGCTCCGTTCTGTATCCTCGATGAGGTGGACGCGCCGCTGGATGATGCCAACGTGGGCAAGTTCACGCAGATGATCCGCAAGTTCTCAGACAACTCGCAGTTCATCATCGTAACCCACAACAAGCAGACAATGGCTGCCGTGGATGTGATCTATGGGGTGACCATGCAGGAGCCCGGTGTGAGCAAGTTGGTGCCGGTAGACTTCAGGAGCCTGAACTAACCCGCCTTTCGAAGCATTATTATTCACAACACTATCGGAGATACTGATATTAATGAGTATTTTTGGTGGCATCAGTTATGATCCAAACATATAAATCATAATTGGTGCTGTTGACTTTGGCTGTCTAATAAATGCCTGGCGTAAAGTAAAATCAAAAGAGCTATTAGTGGGAGTAGATATACTTTTCTTGTTTATATACATAGTACTTTCAAGCACTGTCGACGCCATAACAATGTCTGTTATATTCATCGTACATTGTTTAGTAAAGTTGGTCCAGTCTGTAAAGCAAGGAACAGGCGGGATACACATTAAAATGGCCTTCTATTTCGGGGTCGCTCTAATTTCTTTTGCAAACCTACGGTTCATTGACAAGATCAACACATTTGGCATCAGGGATTACTTCATTTATGCCTACATCGTTCCTGAGAAAATGGTTGACGGGGCAACAATATGGGCGATAGGGAACACATTTGCGTTTATAGGTCTGCGACTTTTTGAAAAAATGAGCTTTCCTGACATCTCAATTGTACTGAAAAACAAGAATGCAGTCAAGTACGTTTTCAGATTTGTTGTTGTTGTGATATTCCTGAACATGAGTGGCCAGGCGATCAACCTGTCCTTCATTAGCGGAGGGTTGCAGAAAATATTGGTGCTGCTCAATCTTATCGGGATCATGTTCTTCGCGCGACTTTGGGTTGTTGAGAACGATGTTTCCTACAGAAACTACGCGCTTATCCTGTTGGCGTCACAAACAACAATTGCGTTGTTCACTTCCTATCTACGAACTGACCTGATGACACCGGTGGTGAGCTTTTTTGGCGGGTACTTTCTTGGGAAGGGCAGCATAAAGTATGTCTTCAGTTACCGTATTTTGCCGTTGGTTGCTATCGGCTTTTTTTTCTCGTTGTTTTTTAACGCGCTTTCCGGAAGCCGCTCGAATTTCATTTCAGCCTTTTCAGACAAAAAACAGTCAGACCTCGGTTATACTTACCAAAGCGTAAAAGACGACGACCGAGGTGGTGCTCTGGACAGAAGTTCGAACATTGCGCAGTTGTCAAATATTGTGCGTCTGGTGGAAAGGAAAGGACACTATAACGGACAGGCTTCTTTTCCGCTTCTGGCAGCCCTTATTCCAAGAGCGCTCTGGCCAGACAAACCCAATATTGAATTAGGAGCATGGTTCGCACTAGAAATAGGCGCTGCTACGATCTCACCAATTACCGGACGCGCCAATAACTCGGTTAATATGACCATCCCTGGAGAGCTATATCTCGATTTTGGCTGGATCGGAGTGATCTTGGGTGGAATTTTCTTTGGAGGGCTGTTGGCGGCCTTTTGGAATGCATCCAGTTTCAACCTGTCGCCTTTTAATCTCACCGGTAGCCTGTGGGGCGGTTATCTCTTGTTCAACGCTCTTTTTGGACTCGGTTCAGATCTTCAGCTTATGATTTCTCTCGTATCCACGTACCTTATGCTACTGGTTATAAAACTAACTTCCAATTATTTATGAGAATACTGGCAATAGGACCATTATGGCGAGGAAGTAATGCCGGGGGCCTTTTTAGGGCATTATCCCGCGCAGGATGTCTCATAGAGGTGCTTGACGAATTCTACTTCGTGAGCCTAAAGACAGAAAAAAAAATACCAAAGATACTTGAGCGGGCAATCAGGCCAATGCAGGAAACCGGCTTCAATGATGCTATCAAGAGAACTATTACAACTTTCAGGCCACAAATTGTGCTAGTTTATAAAGGTGTTTTCGTCAGACCCTCCACTTTAGAGTTTGCCAAAAGACACAACTGTAAACTCGTTCTTTTTTACCCCGATGTCAGTATGACGGTACATGGAGAAAACATTCCACGTTCAATACCGCTTTATGATCTCATCTTTACGACCAAGACGTTTGGCATCACGGATATGAAAGAGAAATACGGAGTTAAAAACGCCGTGTTCATTCCTCATGGATTTGATCCGGAAATCCACCGTCCGCTGGAACCCGGAGCTGAAGAACTTGCTATCTTTGGCTGTGATGCTTCGTTTATTGGGACATGGTCTCCCAAAAAAGAGCATTGGTTATCTCTTCTGAAAGAGAACATCCCGAATTTAGATCTGAAAGTGTGGGGGGACCAATGGAATAAATCTACCGCACCTTTACTGCAGTCTTCCATACAGGGAAAACCGATTGTCGGCGACCTCTATGCGTTAGCCATTCAGTGCTCCTCCATCAATCTCGGCATTTTGTCCGAAAAAGTATCCGGCGCTTCCTCGGGCGACCTCATCACGTCGCGCACTTTCCACATACCCGGGGCAAGTGGCTTTATGCTTCATGAAAGAAATGACGAATCAGTTCAGTATTTTACAGAAAATGTTGAAGCGGTGTTCTTTGACGGTCCGGAAGAACTGATTGAAAAAGTCCGGAAATATTATTCCGATGGTGCCGTACGAGAGAAAATTCGAACAGCTGGCTATCAACGTGCATGCAAAGACCATTCACTGGATGCAAGGGCATCGTTAATTCTTAATTACATAAAACAATCGCTTTGATGGAGAGGTACAAAAAGATCATTTATGAAAACTACATCAGCAACCATAACAAAAACCTTTATGGCGAGAACTCAATTGAAAGGATAAGCGCGTACGGCCCCGCGCTGAACCACTACTATGGGCGCCACCTACCGTCTGACAAAAGCGCTCGCATACTTGATATCGGATGCGGAGACGGTAACCTTGTGTACCATATGCAAAAATCAGGTTACAAGAACGCATCTGGTGTAGATGTATCGGAGGAACAAATAAACAAAGGCCGAAGCATGGGCATTAGCAATCTTTACCATGCAGACTTACTTACATTCCTTTCGGAAAACACCACAGAATATGACTTCATTATTGCCAAGGACGTAATAGAGCACTTTACCCGCGACGAAGTTTTTGTGATCCTCCCGCTGATATGCAAAAACCTGAAACCAGGAGGTCGCTTCCTGATGCAGGTGCCAAACGGGCAAGGGCTATTTTACACTAGTATCTATTATGGCGATTTCACGCACGAAATGGCCTATACAGAGAGCTCAATACGACAAGTAATGCTCAATACCGGCTTCACAAGTGTCCAATGCTTCCCAACAGGGCCCATCCCTGTCGGGATTTTTTCCCGCATCCGAACGATTCTCTGGAAAATTATGGTTTGGAGGCTTAAGTTCTGGAAAATGGTAGAGACCGGCAATCCTAACGGCATCTTTACACAGAACATTATTGGTATAGCGCAAAAGTGATCATCGCGTCCCGGTAAATTTCCGAAGTAGCAATTATCCCCTCCAGTTGTGGCGGGAGAATTTGTAGGTGTATTCACGAAATAAAATACTACATCTGAACTGCATACTAATGGAACAACACATCATTAATTATGAACAATTCACACATTACGTGCTCAATACCTAGTCGCCATTCCAAGTTATCAACTCCTCATTGTTTCACCAATGAAGAAGGCTATCTCAGGAATTTTGAGATAGCCTTCTAATGCGAAAAAATGAGCCATTGGGCACCAATTACTCAGACACTGAGTCACCCAATGTAGCAAGTTGAGTAAAATGCCAAATTATCTATCCACAAGGATTTTTGTGACCATACTAGCATCACCCGCCTTGACCCGAACAAAATACAATCCACTTGAAAAATTATCTAATGACACCATACAATCAACAGCGTGATCTTTTACAACAGTTGTTCCATTGTAAACACTATTCCCGACAATGTCCATAACTTCAACGTGTGCTATTTCTGCAAGCGAAGGAAAACTTCCATTGATACGAAACATACCATTATTGGGATTAGGGACTATCGATATCTCTCCTATTCGTTGCGAAAATACCTGATCATTTTCTCCTCCTGGCTTATAACCTGCATGACACGTTGTCGAGGCCCATCGACAACCGGAATAATTCACAGCGATTTTATTAACCCCAATTACCGTCCAACCCGTTGGGAATCCCCCACTACTATAGTCGACATCCGAAACTGTGACCGGGGTGAAAATACTTGATGGGCTTGTATTTAATGCCAGCAAGTGATTACCTGGAATATTGTAAAAAGTATCAGTACCGATCCTTGATATTGTTGTCGTAAACTCTACAGTAATCCCTGCCAAATTATCATCATTGTCAAAACCTATTGGTAAGGATGGCACGCCCTTGTCTTTACAAGAAACATTAGGTAAAGTTGTCGCACCAACAGTCACAGTAATAGTAGCAAAACATCCATTTTCAAGGATGTAACTAATCACTGCAGTTCCTGCTGATAGCCCAGTTAAAATACCTGACGATCCTATGGAAGCAACAGCACTATTACTACTGCTCCATGTGCCTCCACTAGGGGATCCTGTTAAAGTTACAACAGATGATAAACAAAGCGATGTGGTACCAGATATCACTGGAGCACTATTAACTGTAACAATTACAATTTCGAAACACCCTGCCCCGGATGTATAGGTAATATTTGATGTTCCTGCTGATACTCCAGTAAGGATGCCAGTAGTTCCTACCGTAGCTACAGCTGTATTACCACTACTCCACGTGCCTCCGCTTGGAGTGGCTGATAAACTCGATGTAGAACCTTCACATAATAATAGTGTGCCACTGATTTCTGGAAGTGGACTAACTGTGACAGTTACAGTGGATTCGCAACCCGAGCCAATGTAATAACTTATTATACACGTACCAGCGGAAACCCCAGAAACAACACCTGTTGATCCTACCGTCGCAACACTTGTATTGGAACTGCTCCAAGCCCCCCCCGCTACGGGGTTCGCTAATGACGTGGTTTCCCCTACACAAATATCGATATCTCCTGTAATTGGCGCACCGCCAACTGTAATAGTCTTGACGGCAAAACAATTAAATCCACCGCCTGTAATTTTGGACTGAAAAAACGTGATATTAACAGTACCGGCGGAAACTCCCGTAACCACGCCCCCATTCGTAACAGTCGCAATCGAGGTGTTGCTACTTGACCAGTAAGCATGGTCAGGAGAAGCGTCTTCAAGAGTAATATTCGCCCCAACGCAAACATAATCAGGTCCAGTGATTGCTAATGGATTATCAAACACCCTAAAATCAGCAGTAGCTTTACACCCGGTACCAAGTAGATAAGTTATAAATCCTGTTCCGACACTTAACCCAGTAACGATGCCCGTTGAAGCATCCACTGTAGCGTATGTTGTTGCGCTACTACTCCAACTCCCCCCGCTAGTGGCGTTAGTGTACGTTGATGTATACCCGATGCACACTGCATCATATGGCGGTTTCGTGATGGGTGCTGGATTGGGATTGACAGTAAAGTTCACTGATGCCTTACACCCATTACTTAGGGTATATGTTATATTAGTATTATTATTAGTGACTGCAGTGACTACTCCGGACGAATTCACAGACGCAGTACCTGAAGCCGCAGACACCCACGTTCCTCCAGAAGGTGTTGAGCTGAGGGCACTTGTAGTACCCACACAAGCACTTAAACTCCCGGTAATAGCAGTTGGTGTTTCATTTACCGTTACTACCACTGTTTCTAGCGGGTGATAGGATGCGTAATGATACGAAATCACAACAGTACCTGCGCTTACTCCTGTAAGCTGTCCCGACGTCGACCCGACAGTAGCAATTGACACGTCGCTACTAGTCCAAGTGCCCGGTGTCCAGTTGTCTGTCAACATTTTCGTCCCCCCCACGCACACTTTGAATGTGCTTGGGCTGATAGTGATGGTTGCGAAGCCTTTTAATGAAGTAAGACTCAATAACAAAATGCAAAATAATGGTACGTTTTTCATAAAGTGTTTTTTTAGGTGAATTTTTACAACAACAAATATATAACACTTCATTGACAAATAGATAACCAATAACAAGAATATTAGGTAAAGTAAAGGGCTAATTAAAAAAACACGGAGTAAAATCATTATTGTGCGTTCAAGATCTTTCTGCTTTTAACAGGTATGCAATCGTTCGGGTAGCATTGTCGCACTTGGCAAGAGTTTGCTGGAACAGGTACAAGTGAAATGATATAGCCTCAACTTTCAGATGACTGACGCAAAGGTTTAAAAACAGACTTTAACGGCTACGAAAGTGAATTACATGAATTAAATCATCGCCGGCGCTTAAAGGCAGCATCATGGGCAAGTCTATACTGGGCGACCTGTACGCACTGGCCATTCAGGCATCAAAGATCAACCTCGCCATCCTTTCGGAGCAGGTGTCCGGCTCGTCTTCAGGCGACCTCATTACTTCCCGCACGTTCCATATTCCGGGGGCACAGGGTTTTATGCTGCACGAGCGCAATGAGGAATCGGTGCTGTACTTCAAAGAAGATGAGGAAGCAGGCTTCTTCGACGGACCGCAAGAGCTTGCCGACAAGGTGCGTCACTACCTGGCCGATGATGCAGCCCGCAACCGCATAAGGCTGGCTGGTTACGAACGTGCCCTTCGCGACCATTCGCTGGATGCGCGTGCAGCGCAGGTATTGCACCATATGCAACAGCTATTCTGATAAAGCCGGTAAATTTCCGAAGTAGCAATTATCCCCTCCAGTTGTGGCGGGAGAATTTGTAGGTATGTGCCCCCACATAGGCATCGGGGCATATTTGTGAAAGAGGCATTTTGCTCACGTCAGCACTGTTGAAACGTAACTTGATGGCCTGCCACAGGTCGGTATATGCTATCTGCAAACCATCCTGAAAATAGCATTTGTTGCCGTTCTCAAACAGTCCGAATTTCATGCCGCGGTCCAGCCTTTCAATGATTTCGCGGTACTTTTCTTCGTGTTGTGATTGCATCTGTCAATAACAATTTATTCACAAATTTACTGAAACCAACCACTAAAACAAGCAGTTTACATACATTTTTTACAACAATTAATTAAGATATAACTTTTATTATAAATCATCATACGGAAACCTGCACCGGCAAAAAAAGGCTGCAACCTGATGGTTGCAGCCCGGTATAACTTACTGTTGCATGGGTGGTTTAGTAGCCCCTACCCTCCTGCTTTTCCATATAGTTCATAAACGCGCGGTTGGCCACACGGTTGCCGCCTGCTGTGGGGTAGTTTCCGGTAAAATACCAGTCGCCCGGGTTGTGCGGGCAGGCATTGTGCAGTCCCTCCAGCGATTGGTAGATCACATCTACCTGTGCGGTCACCTCTTCGTGGCGCAGCATCTGCGCTATCTTGTTGCTGATCTCTTCGTCGCTGAATGACTCGTACACACCCTGCACATAGTTGCGTGCGTCCAGCGTGCCGTTTGCAGCAGCTTCTTTACATAGTTGGTATATGTCTTGCAGTTTGCCGGCCTGTCCGCGATCGGTAAGCAGTTCCACCGCTGCCTGGAAAGCTATGAAATCGCCCATGCGGCTCATATCTATGCCGTAGCAGTCGGGATAGCGGATCTGCGGTGCCGACGAAACGATGATGATGCGCTTGGGGCCCAGTCGGTTCAGCATCTTGATGATGCTTTCCTTTAGCGTCGTACCCCGCACAATAGAGTCGTCTATCACCACAATGGTGTCTTCACCACGCTTCACGGTACCGTACGTAATGTCGTACACGTGCTGCACCATCTCATTGCGCGACGCGTCTTCTGTAATGAAGGTGCGCATCTTCACGTCTTTGATGGCTATCTTCTCAATGCGTACCCTACGACCGATCAGCTCGCGCATTTCTTCCTCAGGCATATCGGGGCGCGCCAGTATGCGCTTCACCTGTATGTCCTTCAGGTAGTCTTCCAGACCTTTTATGAGGCCGTAGAACGCTGTCTCGGCCGTATTGGGGATGAACGATACTATCGTTTGCCTCAGGTGGTTGTCCAGCGCGTCCAGTACACGTCCTGCAAGGTTGCGGCCCAGGGCCATACGCTCGCGGTATATCTCGGGGTCGCTGCCGCGGCTGAAGTAGATACGCTCGAAGCTGCACGCTGCCAATTGGCGCGGTGCCAGTATCTCGGCATTGGTAAACTCACCGGCCGCATTTACTATTATTGCATGGCCGGGTTCCAGTTGCATGATCTGCTCCTGGGTCACGTTGAAGGCCGTCATGATGGCGGCACGCTCGCTGGCGGCTATCACCACTTCGTCGTTGGCAAAGTAGTAACAAGGCCTAATGCCGTTGGGGTCGCGCATCACAAAACTGTCGCCGTTACCTATCAGTCCGCAGAACACATAACCACCGTCAAAGTGGGCAGTGGCCTGCTTCAGTATGCCTTCTATATTCAGTTTGGCGGGGTTGCTGTCATCGGCCATACACAGGTAGTAGTGTATGGTCTCTATCATAGCGCCCAGGTCGCTTTCGCGCAGGGTATTGTTGGGGTGCTGCCCCAGCCTTGCAAACAACTCGTCGGTGTTCACCAGATTGAAGTTGCCGGCCATGGCCAGGCTGCGTGTGGGGTTGATGTGCGGCTTGATGAAGGGGTGGCAGAACTCTACATTGTTCTTGCCCTGTGTGCCGTAGCGCAGGTGCCCCATTATCACCTCGCCCATAAAGCGCATATAACCCTTCATAAGGCCGGGGTGCTGCGCTATATCGGGGTACATTTTCTCCAGCTCGCCCACCTCCTGACTGATGTTCTGAAATATCTGAGCTATCGCCTGCGCGCCGCCCACCCTCAACCGGTGCATAAACTGGTGTCCCGGTTCGGTGTTCAGCTTCACGGTGGCAATACCTGCACCATCCTGGCCGCGGTTGTGCTGCTTTTCCATAAGCAGGTACAACTTATTGAGCCCGAAGAAGGCAGTACCATATTTCTGGTGGTAATATGAAAGTGGTTTCAGCAGCCTTATATAGGCCAGTCCGCATTCGTGTTTTAGTGCATCAGACATGAGGGGGCAAAGATACATTGAATTGATAAATGACATTCATAAAACAATGTCAATATGAGGGGTGTCCCACACCGGTTGAAATGCTTTTGCTTTACCATTATGATCTTTATTGCACCGGCAGCACATCTCCGTGGCATCGTCCGTTGTGTCACTCACTTGTACGTTCGGGGCACCGGGCAGCTTTATACAACAACAACCAAAATTCTATTTCCGATCGACACCAATACGGGAAAAAACACCTTACTAACGCTACGGGAAAAATACGCCCCCTTATACGGGAATAATCACGTATAAATTTTCATTCAAATGTTCGAGGTTTGTTGTAATCTTTTTTAACCTTAAATCATTACACCAATGCCAGAGAGTCCAATTACGCCTATCATAGGCGAGATCACCGAGATGCAGACCGCCTTCAAACAGCCCTCCTGCAATTCCAAACTGCCCTTTGTTGAATATCCGAGCGTAGGCACCCCGCCAGTCATTAGCTTCAATGTTCCGCAAAACACCGCGTTCGTTACCTATGGTCACATGGTCAGGTATTTCCCGCCTGCCTACTTCAAGCCGTTTACCAAGCAGATCCCCGAGAACAACTACTTCAACACCATCCGCAACATGACCGCACAGCAGGCAACCGACATGTTTGAACCTGCCGGAGAAAAGTGGCCCGTGTGGCGCGATCTAAACCAGCCCCCCTCGATATGTTAGTGCGCCCGGCCCTTCCTCACATGGCGCAGCCATGCCCATAGCAGGTCTCTCGCCAATAGACGGGGCAAAACCGGTACCTACAAGTCAAACCAACCCCACAACCTCCACACCCACCACGCCTATGCCCGGCATGTATGGTGTCGCAGGTGCTGCTGCGGCTACTCCTGGTGTGTTCACACCACTTACCGATTTCAGACCTCAGGCGCCTACCCTCAAGGCAAATTATGCCGCAAATGGTTTACGTCCTTACGACATTACCCGCCTCAACGGGCAAGCACCGGTCACTAAATATGTCGCAGAGCCGCCACGCCCCGTGCCCAGAATAATTGTCCTTGAAGAATATACCACTGTTTCCTACCTGGGCAACTATGGTGCAGGGCGCGTCATAAAAACGTTTTCGCTGTACCCGGGCGAGCGCACTACCATTAGCGTTCGTACTTACAAAGACAGGGTCACAACTAAAGAATCTTCCAAAAACGTTCTGGATAGTTTTTCCGATTCCAGCGCCACTGCGCTCGATACCCTCATGCAGCAAGAGCAGGGAATTCTTGAAGGCACATCCACCACATCGGGCACATCTGGCTCCAGCTTTACCACCAATACCGATACCCGCAACTCCAACCGCTCATTTGGCATCAGCGGCGGGCTCAATCTCGGCTTCCTGAGCATTGGTGGTGGTTACGGCCGCTCATCAGGCGACGTCTCCACAACAGGCAGTGGCATGGCCAGCACTTATGACTATAACCAGACTGCTGCCCGCCAAAGCAACGTAAACACACTTAGCAGCGCGCTGAACAAGCACGTACAGCAAAGCAATGCTGCCCGCAACATCGAGGTGAATACCTCTACATCAGACGTTACAAGCAGCGGCGAGGAGCTGGCTACTGTGCGCGAACTGCAGAACGTGAACCTGAACAATGTGCTGAATATAACTTACCGCCAGCTGTTACAGGAATACACCGTTATCACCTACCTCTCGGGGCTGAAGTTCGCCTACACCAACGGGTATCCCGAGAGTTATACTGTTACAGATCTGCAGGGATTGCAGAACATGCTGCTTGATATTCTTGATACCGATACCGACCCTACCGTCATGGACTCGGTAATGTGTAAGCTACTGCAACCTTACTGCAATGTGCTCAACTATCAGGATTCTTACAAGCAATTTGTAGAGAAAATCCCCATTACCAATACCGACTGTCTCAGCCTGGGGTGCACACCACCATTAAACGAAAACCTGTTCCGCATTCCGCCAACACTTGAAGAGGTCTATAGCGATGGCGTTGTAGAGGCCAAGATAAAAGGGGTGATACTGCGGGTACAGAAACAAACGCTGCAAACCTCTTCGCTCATTGCCGATGCGTTGCTGGGCCGCGGCGATGCGCTCGATTGCTTCAATCAGAATGCGCAGAACGCAGAAAACATCTCTGCTTATGTCAACGCAATGCAATCAATGCAGCGCCTTACCGATAGCATTCAAACCACAGCAAACGATCAATTGTTTGCAGATCAAAATCTCGAATTGGGTGATAAGCAGATCGAATTGAAAGAAAAAGAGATTGCTGCAATGACGCAACAAATCGATGTGGTCACGGGCATTACTGATCCACTGGCAAAAGCCACCCACTATAAAAAGGTGTTTGGCGATTGCTGCGATGTGCCGCAAAGTTGTTGTGGAGGCGGTTGTGGATGCACTTGCGCTGAGGAAACTCCGCCAACCCCTTAACAAATGCGATTTATCGGAGGCACAATATGACATCGTGTGCCTCCGATAATATTATCTCGTCTCCGCATAACAAGCAATCATTTTGTTCTAAATTTAAAAATCACCAACCCACATGAACACATATGACCCATTGAATCCCTACGTACCTGGGTCCAAGACAAGGTCCTATAAAGAAAGGACAAAGATGGCAAGCAGTCCTTTAATCTCAAGACCCGGATTTACACAAACCGGCACTGACTATAGGCCAAACTTCGCAGGAGAACGTAAAGGCAATGAACCTTTAGGTAAGCCAGGTACTGAAACAGGTATAACCCGGCCTGCCATTAACAATAGTGAAAAATGGTCTCCATTCTCTGGTGACTTCACCACCAATTCGGCAATTCCCCGCCCCGACTACGCTGACTTCAGTCAAAATACTCCATCTGCAAGTGATTGCAACTGCCATCCAGCGCAAGAAGGGCAGTTCCGAAACCCCTCGTTAGATAATATCGGCAATGTAACGAACGTTTCATCAGTGATAAAACCGGGGTGGCACGCTGGGTTGGCACTGGATCTTCCACCAACAGCCGGCGCCGGAAAGTATTCTCGTCAGTCTATTCTTTCTATGGCCATGAATAACAGCATGGTGCAGTCGGCTTTAGCGGCAGGTCAAAAAGTTATGTTGATCCGAAGTAATCGAATTAATGGGAAACAGGTAAATAGCACAGAATTACTTGGGAATGGTTCTGCAACCGGGAGCCCTTTCATTGTAAGTTTCACTGGCGACCTAAATTCTGATGGAAGCCAGGCAAAAGGACGTCAGGCCTCGTTTGCTTTCCCTAACGGCACTACCGTTACTCCTTTCGTACTTTTACCCAACCATAGTAATTCGGCAGGCACGGGTTGTGGCTGCAACGACAACAACAAATCCCATTCAAATTTATCCAAAAACGCTGTAAATAATACTTGCCATGCAACATCAACCCGTCAATTGGTAACAGACGTTACGCACTCCACGGGCACTGTAGGCAGAGAGCAGAGCTGCCCGGAACCATCAGAGCTCATAGAAAGTTATTTCTTCGTAACCGATAAGGAAGGAAATGATACACATCATGCTTCCAGAACATTCTTCCGGTTAATGAATGCCTGTGCCGGTGACTTATTTGTTTTGAATCATCAGAACGGAATGGTGAAACTTCGTCCGGGTAAGAAGATGGAGGATATTGACAAAATTGAAAGTAGCGCCCGACAGTCCAAGATACTTGCTAAGACAATCTATGATGCTATTCAAGGCGGCGACAGCTTTAACGGAAGCGCTGAAAAGCAGATTGTAAGGATGAGAGTCCTTCGCCAGAATGATGAAGAGGTTGACAACTTCTCTTTGGACGATTTCAATTCAGGATTTGTTGATCTTGATGATTATCAGGATACAATGAAGGAAAGCATGCCTGATGAACAGAAGACCAGTGTAGATGTTGGACCGGTCTTCGTTGACGGTACTGGATTGCCAAATACTATTATTGCGCCAGCAATAATTGGACAGGCAATACGCGAACGGTTTGCGATGGAAAAGTATGAACAATATGTAGCCAGAAGACGCAAAATCTCAAAAGAGGAATATGAGAGTACATTCAGGCAGCTTGGCGCCGTAAGGGCAAGTGAAATATTGCGCGAAATGGTGGCTGGCGTGGACCCGACTTTCAAAAAGGTCTTTGAAAAGTGTCAGTATATCGACTATGAAAACCAGGGCATTAGAATGCAGTATTACCCAGCCGAAGCAAATTGGGAACTTGCAATAGTCTTATACTCGTCTACTACCCCCAAAGACTGGTTCCGCATCAATGGCGGCTATTTAAGGAAAAAAAATTGACCGCTGTCTACAAAAAATGTCATCGATTAAGCAATATGAAAAAAATCAGCGTCCTTGATGTATGTAAAGTAACTTCGACTACACTTGTACTTCGGTCGGCACCACTTTGGAATAAAAGACCAGAGAATACCAAATACAAAACTATGTTCTTAGATACCATTTCTGGTCGTTTCCTTGGAGAGAACAAGAACTATGTGGATGACGAATTACCCGAAAATATTACGTTCCCAGATATGGGTATTAACCTCAGGGCCATTTCCGGGCAACCTATATCAACCAATAAGAAAACAGTTGATTCCGGAAATGATAATGAGAAAATAAAGGTTGCCCAAATTTCTCATCGTGGTTTTGTATACCAAGACGATTTCTAGGCATCAAATTTTTCAAGAGTAAGTCCTTCACTAAAACTCAATATTGAAGAATACGAAAAGGCGTTCAGGGAAGAGATCGAGAAGAATGAAGGTGGAGAACCTAAAGAGCAAGGAGCGGTTGTGATCTTCAATAACGAAACCATGCCCGACCTCGAAAGGCATACCATTTCCGCGGCCTACTTACCCGACACTATAAATAGGGTCACCGATGAAAGAGCAACAACAGAGTCCCTAGCAGCCCTGCTGTTTACAGTAGACATGTATAAAGCAACCTTTTTATTGCCTGATGTCAATGTAGATGACCCTGTTTTCCAAAATGTACTTCAACAAGAGGGTATCTCTGAGAATGACATTATTGTTCCACCTGCCCCATTTAGCAAAAACCGCTTATGGGACCTTGCGTTACATGTTTATCAAATTTTAAATTATAATTCATAT
>JACSRV010000172.1 GCA_014879545.1 Chitinophagaceae bacterium
TGCCACTTGCCACTTACCACCGCTCCGCTACACTTCCGCCCCATGTCTCAATCACCTCGAACCAAACTTCTGGCACAGTTAGGCGTCATGGCCCTGGCCCGGCTCTTTTTGAACACCGGGCTGCGTATGGTGTACCCCTTTGCGCCTGCTTTTGCGCGCGGCCTGGGTGTGCCCATCGAAGCCATTTACCAACTGATTGTCATTCGCAGTTTTGCCGGGTTTCTCAGTTACAAACTTAATGTGTACCGCTTGGTAAATTAAAAAGGCATACTGATCGCGAATGTTTATTCGCTGGGCAATAAACTCCTTTATTATGTTTGCACCCTCGGGGTCATACTCAAAGAGTGCTTTTTCAACAAAGTACTCTACCAGGTACATACATGCCTGATTAAATTTGTCACTTTGAGCATATCCTGCATTGTGCCGTAGTACACTGATAAAGATTAAAATATCTGTCCAGACAACGCGAAACGCATAATAGGAATGCTCATCACCACTATCGAATGTGATCTTCTCCTTGTCTCTTTGTCCTGAATACGCTTTCCTTATCTCGTAGCAAAAGTTCATTAGAAGTTGAAACTGTCCTTTCTGGTACCTATTACTTTCTTTGAGAGTATCTGCGACATGCTGTACAGTACTGTAAAGTGATGCCAGATCGCCGTAGTCACCCAAAATGGTTATACCGGTTCCGCTTTTTGTTGGATATGCTTGTAACATGGTTTTCAGAATAGTTATGACGATAAAAGTAATGAAAATACTGAGCGAGCACGTACACTAGGTATTGCAAATCGAAGGTATAGCTGAACAAATAGTGTATTTAATACTTGCGTTAGGCTGTGGCATTCCGTCCCGGTCTCCTATGCTGAGCCTTGTGTGTGGGGGAGGGACCCTGCGGTATCCGATCCGAGTAGTTTGCAAAAAAGTAGCTTGGCGTATGTCTCCGACTACGTCACAGCGGCAGCAGATCTCATGATTTGCGAACCCACTCATCCTTCTTGCAACAGCCTCTCCCCCCAAACAATTTTCTACCACACTACAGAAAACGTACTATCATAAAACTTTCGTTCCCTGACTTTCTTTACCTGTTAGTATCTTTATTGCAGCGTGCGTGGCAAATGAGGATGCAGTGCAGAACTACAAAAGAAGTGCCTTATTGTTGCAGAGGAATCATGCCGGAGTATGCGCAGAGCAAATGGGAGTTTTTTGGGAGTTTTTGGTGAGTAGACAGGGTTGCAATTCATTGATAAACAGGTTTAATAGGGATATTTTACCTCATGCAACGTTTTTTTGAAACGGGAGATTTTTTGAGGTCATTGGCCGGAAGCCACTAATGCCTTCCCCAAAAAGTATAACTGCCGCCCGGGTCGTTTGCTATGCGCTATTTGTGCTACTTTTGGAGTGGAATAATATTTTTTACTTTAGTAATTTGTAAGTGCTCGATAAGAACAATAAGATAAAGCAGGAGGAGAAGGCGATTTTGGTGGGCCTGGTGTACAAACAGCAGACGGAGACCATGACGCGGGAGTATCTGGATGAGTTGGCGTTTCTGGCGGAAACTGCCGGTGCCACCGCTATAAAGACCTTTATGCAGAAGTTGCCCAAGCCGGACAGCAAGACGTTTGTGGGTAAGGGTAAGCTGGAAGAGATAAAAGAATTTGCACACGCCAAGGGGGCAACGCTGGTGATATTTGACGATGAACTAACGGGTTCTCAGATAGGCAATATAACCGATGCGATAGGGATCAAGACCATAGACCGGTCGGATCTGATACTTGATATTTTTGCGAGCCGCGCCAAGACTGCGCAGGCCAAGGTGCAGGTGGAGCTGGCCCAGTACCAGTACCTGCTGCCCCGCCTGAAGGGTATGTGGAAACACCTGGAGCGCCAGGGTGGTGGTATAGGTAGCAGGGGGCCGGGTGAAACAGAAATTGAGACCGACCGCCGACTGGTGAAGGACAAGATAGCCCTGCTGCGCAAGAAGCTACAAGAGATAGACAAGCAGGCACAGACCCAGCGCAAGGAGCGCGGGGTGTATATAAGGGTGGCACTGGTAGGATACACGAATGTGGGCAAGAGCACGCTGATGAACATACTGAGTAAGTCGGAGGTGTTTGCAGAGAATAAGCTGTTTGCCACGCTGGACACGACCACCCGCAAGGTGGTGTATGAACAGACGCCGTTCCTGCTGAGTGATACGGTGGGCTTTATACGCAAGCTGCCGCACCATCTTGTAGAGAGTTTTAAGAGTACGCTGGATGAGGTGCGCGAGGCCGACTGCCTGCTGCATGTGGTGGACATATCTCACCCGGGTTATGAAGACCAGATGGGTGTGGTGAATAAGACCCTGCAGGAGATAGGCGCATTTGACAAACCGATGATCACCATCTTTAACAAGATGGACCTGTATGAGGCGAATGTGTTTGACCCGTGGCTGGAGGATGAAGTGAAACAGGATATGCTGCACCAGCTGGAAGAACGCTGGCAGGAGCTGACCAACAATTCGGCCATATTTGTGTCGGCGATACAGAAGCGCAACATAGACGGGCTGCGCAACACGGTGCTGACCCGTGTGAAGCAGTTGTATGAAGAGCGTTATCCGTACCTGACCAATTTCTATTAGTAGCCACAATTACGCGGCCTCGTTGGCGATATACTTAATGAGCATGCGCCTTGTGACGGGTAATACCGTTTCCTGAAACGGCAGCGCCAACGGCACCTCCACGCGGTACACAGCCGGGTTGGGCAGTATGCGTATATCGCGCACGATATCGAGCTTGATCTGCTCCCAGGTATTGGCGAGGTTCTTGGTGCGCTTGTCGACATACTGCATGCGCAGGCCGCGATAGCGGGCATCGGGCTGCTCGAAGATGGAGACTGTGTAGGTGTAGACGTTGACCTCGGTCTGGTCGTTCATGCGCAGCAGCACATAACCTTCGTTCTTGTATAGCGGCATGATGCCCACGGGTTCAATGTTCACCTTCTTTTCAACAAGATCGTAGATGCCGGCACCTTCATCTATGGTGCCCTTCATTTGCGCGGCTGCAAACGCTGTGATCTCTTCCAGTTCCTGCATCACATCGGTGTCGGCCAGAAGGCGGTCATACATTAGCTGCAGCTTTTCGGGGTCTATACCCGAGGCGGTCTTCGGGAAAGCATTCTGCAGTGTATGCTTGCTGTTGCGGAAAGCGATGAGGTTGTTGTAGTGAGCGACAATGTCGGCCAGTTGGGGATATAATCGGGTCTGGCGGAAGTGGTTGCGGACTTCTTGCAGGTATGCCAGCAGACGGTATCGCTGCAACTCGAAATCGATATAGCCTTCCATGAACCAGGTTTCGCTGAGTGTCATAGCGGTATGATTTTGTGTTATGAAAATAAGTACAAAATGGATGCCAGAAAACAGCGGCCCGGCGGAAATGCAGACTTAATTAACAATGCGTGCTGATAGTATAACTACGCTAAAGGTCATGAAGAGATATGACGGGTGTCAGTGCATGTTATTGAGAATGTATTTATATTTGAATGAATTAAATAACGAGATTACTATGAAGAAGATACTATTGATACTGGACGGCCGGAAGTATGACCGCGATGCCGTATGTTTTGCCGCTGATGTGGCGAAGGAGAACGGAGCGCGACTGTCGGTGTTGCTGATACAGGATACCAGTGTGCTGCACGCGCAGAGCGAGGTGCGCTTGCTGGCGGGGCAGATGTATGTGGAGGAGATAGTGCTGACGCCTGAAGAACAACAACAGATAGAGGAAGAGATAGGAAAGAATGAAGCGTTGTTTCATGAGGAGTGTGCCCAGTGCGGCGTAGTGGGGCATAGCGTGCGTGCTAAGGGTATACCAATAGATCTGGTGGTGCGGGAAAGTCGGTTCTCGGATATGCTGGTGGTGTCGCCCCTGCTGACATTTGCTGATGAAAAGGGTGTGCCCACGCATTTTGTGACCGATGTGCTGACCGGTGCAGAGTGCCCTGTGCTGCTGGCACCTGAGGTATATGAGGCCGTGAAGGAGATAATAGTGGCTTATGACGGCAGCAAGTCGGCGGCATTTGCGATAAGGCAGTTTGCGCAAGTGATGGCACCGTATTGCAACCGGCCGGTGAAGGTGTTGCGCATAACAGAAGAGGGTGGTGACAAGTATGATGAACGCAACGAAGTTTTGTTTGAAGACTGGATGAAGTTCCACTTTAAGGACTACAGTATAATATCGTTTGTGGGGAATGCACGTGATGTGCTGTTCAACTACTTTATGGAAGAGAATGAGAACAATTACAAGCTGCTGGTGGCAGGTGCGTTTGGGCGGAATGCCGTTTCTCGTTTCTTTAAGCCCGGCACGACGGACCTGGTGCTGAAGGCTGCTGATATACCTGTGTTTATTGCGCATAGCTGAGTACTGATGTATCTCATATAGGTTGCTGATGCAGGTCATAATTATTAAATGTGTTTGAAATTACTTTTGTTGACATAATCTCTAACTAAAAAAATTAAAAGCCATGTCAATCAAAACACTTTCAAGAAGGCCGGGAGGATTCCCATCAGTATTTGACGATCTCTTTGACCCATGGGGTGATTGGTTCGGTGACAGCAGCGTGCAGCGTGCGATCACAGTGCCGAAGGTGAACATCAGTGAGGATGATAACAGTTATAGTATGGCTGTTGCTGCTCCGGGTTTGCATAAAAGGGATTTCAAGCTATCGATACACGATCAAACACTGACAGTGAGTGCAGAGTCGGAGCGCAAGAATGAAGAGAAGAAAGAAAATTATACACGTCAGGAGTTCAATTATTCGTCGTTCTCCAGATCGTTTCTATTGCCTGATAATGTGATGAAGGACAAGATATCAGCATCGTATGACGGAGGTGTACTGAAGGTTGTACTGCCGAAAAACGACAAGGGTGCTGCAAAGTCGCAGTTTAATATTGAGGTTCAATAGATAAAGCAGAAAGTGATTCCCCCAAAGAGTTCCGGTTTAGGCTGCCGGGGCTCTTTTTGTTTGTATTGACGCCGTATTTTTACAGCTATGGTAAAAGTGTTTCTGGGGCTTGGAACAAATGAAGGCGAAAGAGAAGAGTTGCTTAAGGCCGCAATGAGGGAAATAGATGCCCAATGCGGACGTCTGGTGGCGGTTTCGGGCGTGTATGAGACGGCAGCATGGGGTGTCACAGATCAGCCTGATTTCCTGAATATGGTGGTGGAGATAGAGACCGGCCTGAGTGCTGAAGAATTGCTTGAGGCCATACAGTCGATAGAACACAGTCTGGACCGAGTGCGTACCACGAGGTGGGGGCAACGGACGATAGATATTGATGTGCTGTTCTATGGAGATGAAGTAATAGCGACTGATTTATTGGAGGTGCCGCACCCACGGATACCGGAGCGGAGATTTGTGCTGGTGCCACTTGCGGAAATAGCGGCCGGATTCGTTCATCCGGTAGCGGGCAAGACTGTGGCTAAATTGTTGCGGGAATGCACAGACAATCTGGAGGTGCGGAAGTTTGCCTAAATAAAACGACCGCATCGGTAAGGATGCGGTCGGGAGAAATCTGATATTTATTTGTCTTATCCTTTCAGGACAGTGCGGCTGATTACGATGCGCTGTACTTCGCTGGTGCCTTCGTAGATCTGTGTGATCTTGGCATCGCGGAGGAGACGTTCAACGTGGAATTCTTTTACATAGCCATAGCCACCGTGAATCTGCACAGCTTCGTTGGTTACACGCTGAGCGATATCAGAAGCATAGAGTTTAGCCATAGATGCAGACAGGGTGTAATCGAGGCCCTGATCTTTTGTCCAAGCTGATTTGAGGCAAAGCAGGCGAGCTGCTTCCACTTCAGTAGCCATGTCGGCCAGTTTGAAAGCGATAGCCTGGTGGTTTGATATCTCTGTACCGAATGCTTTTCTTTCTTTAGAGTATTTGAGTGCCAGTTCGTAAGCACCGCTGGCGATACCGAGTGCCTGTGCAGCGATACCGATGCGGCCGCCTGCGAGCACCTTCATAGCGAATGTGAAACCGAATCCATCGTCACCGATACGGTTTGCTTTAGGAACTTTCACATCCTGGAACATGATGCTGTGTGTATCGCTACCACGGATACCAAGTTTGTTTTCTTTTGCACCTACGGTAACGCCCGGAGTGTCTTTTTCAACGATAAGTGCGTTGATGCCTTTGTGGCCTTTTTCGGGGTAGGTCTGTGCGATAACGAGGTAATAAGATGCTGAATTACCGTTGGTGATCCAGTTCTTTGTACCATTAAGTAAGTAGTAGTCGCCCATGTCTTCAGCGGTAGTGCGCTGAGATGTAGCGTCAGAACCGGCTTCGGGTTCGCTGAGGAGGAATGCACCTATTTTGCGACCGGTTGCGAGCTCGGTGAGGTATTTCATTTTCTGGTCTTCGTTGCCATACTTCTCGAGGCCCCAGCATACGAGAGAGTTATTCACGCTCATACAAACTGAAGCGGAAGCATCTACTTTTGAGATCTCTTCCATTGCAAGGACATAAGACACGGTGTCCATGCCGGAACCTCCGTACTTAGGGTCGACCATCATACCCATGAAACCGAGTTCGCCCAGTTTCTGGATCTGCTCGGCAGGGAATTTCTGTTTTTCGTCGCGCTCAATAACGCCGGGCAACAATTCTGTTCTTGCGAAATCACGTGCTGCCATCTGAACGGCAATCTGCTCTTCTGTAAGTTGAAAGTTCATAATTTGAGTGTTGTGCCTAGTGCACGAACGGGGCGCAAAATACGCCATAATTTTCAGATGCAAAAGCCTAGCGGGATTTGTTCAGTAATAGATTAAAATGATATTTTGGCCGGCTGATCGAAAATGGCGGAGGAACGCCCATTTTCAAGGATGCTTTGGCAAGGGTAGTGGGTACTGAAGAAGTTTAGCCCTACATTTGCAACTGAAACAATAGGATCACTCAATGACAGCATTACGTCTATTTTCAGGTTTTTTTCTTGCAACATTTCTGTCGATCGGTTCTCAAGCACAGGTGATGGGGACCTTCACACCTTTTTTGAATATGGGTGTGAAACTGGGAGGAGGTTTTCAAACATTATCGGGTGGACCGGTGAAGGCTGCTCCTGTGGCACTGGGAGGAATTTATGTGCAAAAGAAAATTGGCAGGGTAGGTGTAAGAGCAGAGTTGCTTGGCACCTATTCAACGTTTACTACTAAGAATCCGGCATCTTTTTACTCGTTGTACGCGCCCGGCATGGATACGCTGAACAAGGGAAAATTTAATGTGATAGCTGTGAGTGTGCCTTTGCTGGTGGAGTACCAGTTAAGAGAGCGGCTAGATATAGTTGCCGGAGCCCAGTTTGGATATAATATAAATGTAAGTGATGCGAACGGGGCTTATACGAGCGTTTATGGTAATACAGATTTCCTGAAAGCAAGCGATTTTGGGATCGTTGCAGGTGTGGAGCATAAACTGTCGAAGAAGTTTCATGTTGGTGCGCGTATCCTGAAGGGAATTAATGACGTAAATGGTAGTAAGTACTATTTGAAGCCCAAGAGCTGGACGACAACTGGAATTCAGGTTTCAGCTTCTTATAAAATATTCTAATTATTTGATAGCGGGCTGTAAATGTGGCCTATATTTGTAACAACCAAAAAAATACACAACACATGAAACGTATGAAAATGCTTGCAGTCTGTGCTATAGCTCTTGTCGCATCTGCGAACGCGAATGCACAATTGGGTATTGCAAAAAAGGTGGTTCCGACTGTTACCATAGGTGCAAAGGTTGGTTTGAACCTTCAGCAAATGACCATTACGGATAATATTATCGCGCCTTCGTTCAACAGTGGTTACAAGCCGGGAATATTGGGTGGTCTATTTGTGAGCGTCGACAAGAAGAAAAAAGGTATAAGGGTTGAAGGATTGCTGAAGTCGGCTAAACTTGAAGGAAGTGGTGTTTCCTACAGCATTCGCACAGTAGCGGTTGACATACCGGTTTTGTTTGAGTACAAACCCGTAAAACGTGTTTGGCTGCAGGTGGGTCCTCAGTTCACAACACTATTATCGGCAAAAGGTATAAACGGTGCTTTTAAGGACGTGGATTATAAAGGGTCATTCCGTAACAGCGACATCTCTCTGGTGGGCGGTGTGGAAGTGCACCTACCGGTGAAGTTGACAGCAGGCGTGCGTTATGTGAAAGGGTTGATAGATGTTAACAATACTGCCAGCAATGACAAATGGCGCAATAGTAGCATACAGGTGTCAGTAGGTTACAGGCTGCTGAACTAAAATAACTTATGAGATACAAGCCCGCATATTTCGGTATGCGGGCTTTTTTATTGCATTATTGCGGGTTGTTGCTATATATTAGCTGTTGGTTTTCTGTGGTAATGAAGTTCACAAAGGTCAATAGTCAAGCGGCTGCCCGATACGTAACCTTGTTTACGATAGGGGTGATGTTGCTTTGGGGGGGATTGTCAGTGATGTTTGAGATACGGCCTTTCTGGGTGGATGAGTGGCGGATCATCTATAATCTGAAGTTTCGGGATGTGCCGGGTTTGTGGGGGAAACTGGACTTTATGCAACAGTTTCCCAGAACTTATCTTTCGATAATGAAGGAATGGACAAGCAGGAACGATTACTCGTATTTCTCGCTACGGTTGCCTTCGTACATAGTTGGGGTGACTGCAATGGCTTTGATGTACCGGATGGCTGTGCGGCTCTTCCCGGCAGATAAGTTTCAACGGTTCCTGATGGTGTTGATGCTGGTGTCTTGCGGGACGTTCACAGAGTATTTTGTGGAGGTGAAGCAATATACGATGGACCTGTTGCTGAGCGTAGTGGCACTTTGGCAGATGAGGATGCTGCTGCTGGTGAGTGAGAAAAAGGTGACAGCCGGATGGTATTTGCTGCTCTGTATTGTTTTTCTTGTCGCTCCGTTTTTCAGCTATACTTATCCGATAGTGATAGCACCTGTATTTGCGGTAATGCTGGTGCACAACGTACTTAGCTGGCGGGAAAGAAAAGGTGAGGGTGGGAGTGTGCCGGTATTTCTGATGCAATGGCTGCCATTGTTTTTGTGCACGTTCAGTATGACCGTATTCTATCTCAAGGATGCCTATATGCCCGGGAGCGATGAGGATATGCATCGTTTCTGGGCACATCTGATGATGGAAGGGGGATTTGAACCTCTGAAGTTTTTTGTGAACTTCTTCCATTTCTTTGCTCAGGCGGGGTCGGGGTTTGTGTTCTGGTGGCTGTTCGGTGTATTCTGTTCGATTTCGTTCGGGTATGGTATATACAAAACCATTCTGAACGTAAGAGGCGGGGTGCGGGATCAGAACAGTATGATTTTGTTGTACAGCGTGTTGTTGCCGATGGTGGTAATGGTGCTGTATATAGCGGGTAAATTACCGGTGGGTGAGCCGAGATTGAGCGCATTTGCAGTGCCGGCAATTTCTATAATGCTTGTGACCTTTTTATCGGCGGACAGGGCAGAAAAAGCGCGTAATGCATTTTCTGTTGTGTCATTTTTGATGTTTGCGGGGTTATCGGGTAATGTTGTTTCTACCATTGTAGCGTCTTTTACTGACAGCAAATATGCGCGGCGAATGGAGGTCTACCGGAATACGCAGGAGGCAATTGCTGAAGCTGAACATAAAGGTGTTCCAATAATGATCACGCCCGAGGTTGCGTATCCGTATGAGCTTACGAAGAACCTGCCGTTTGATAACAATGTGCCCGGAGACTGGGTATTGATGACTTTCCCCGCATACAGTGCCGACGGAAAGGTGCCTGTATATGCGATACCTGATCTGAAGGAACTGGGACGTTACCTTGACAGGGTGCCTGGGGGAGTGAAGGACGTGATGGCGGGGGATGGCCTGCATTACAAGGTGGTGAAAGTTCCCGAGCAGGCGTTACCTTTACAGTAGTAATCAAAGATGGAAATGGAAAAGAATATAAATGCAGGTTTCGATACGCTTTGCATAAGAGGAGGGCATGCTGCAGAAAGCAATAGGGCGCATCTGACGCCAGTGTACGCGTCAAGTACTTATACGTTTGAAAGTGCCGAGCAATCGATAGCTGTTTTTAAGGGTGAAGAGCCCGGATATATTTACGGTCGTTGGGGGAATCCGACGATCACGGAAGCTGAGGAGAAAATAGCGCTGCTTGAAGCATACAAGCTAAAAGTAAGCAATGGTGCGCCGTTGCAGTTGAAGGCGATATTGCACTCATCGGGTATGGCAGCGGTGACAACCATGCTCCTGGGTAATCTGAAAGCGGGTCAGAAGATCATTACGCATCATTCGCTTTATGGTGGAACGCATGAGTTGATAGAGAAGATTCTGCCCGGATTGGGTATTGAAGCGATCATTGTTGATTTTCACGACGTCAACAGAGTAGAAGACGCATTGAAGGCTGACGGGAATATAGCGCTGATGTATCTTGAAACGCCAGCCAATCCTACACTTCAGTGTATTGATCTGGAGGCATTATCGACACTGGGCAAGAGTTATGGATTGACTGTATGCGCAGACAATACATTTGCTACGCCCTATCTGCAGCAGCCTTTTAAGTATGAGGTGGACTATGTGATGCACTCAACTACTAAATTTCTGAACGGTCATGGAACGGCGATAGGCGGCGTGCTGATAGGTAGGGATATTGAGAAGATGAAGGGACCTATTACCAAGATGCACCGATTGCTGGGTGGTAATAGTAACGCGTTTGACGCCTTTTTGCTAACCAATGGTATGCGTACGCTTGGAATCAGGATGGACAGGCATTGCAGTAATGCACAAGCAGTTGCTGAGTTTCTGGAAAAACATGATGCTGTGGCACGAGTGAATTATGTAGGATTGCCTGCACACCCCGACCATGCAACGGCTATGAGGCAGATGAAAAACGGTGGTGCGCTTATGAGCTTTGAGTTGAAGGGTGGATTTGAATCGGGCGTATCGTTCATTGATAAGATGAAGTTGTGTACCAATGCGGTGTCGCTGGGAACCTGTGATACGCTTGTGTCTCATCCGGCATCGACTACCCACATGGGCGTATCGCGCGAGCAGCGAGTTGCATTCGGGATATCGGACGGACTGATAAGGATGAGTGTGGGTATGGAGAATGTTGAGGACATTATAGCCGATCTGGATCAGGCGATGACTTGAACAGCAAGATCCTGGAAAAACGTAACACCCGGTAAACTCTTCGACCGTTGATAAGACAGAAGAGCCAATAAGTTGAAAAAGCAAGTACATTGAAGATAGATATTCATACCCATATAATGCCTGAGCATATACCGAACTGGTTTCAGAAGTTTGGTTATGGAGAATTCATCAGGCTGGAGCATCATAAACCTTGTTGCGCCCGAATGATAAAGGGGGATAAGGTATTCAGAGAGATAGAACACAATTGCTGGGACCCGGGCGTAAGGATGAAGGAAATGGACATGACCGAGGTGAGTAAGCAGGTGTTGTCTACCATACCGGTTCTGTTCAACTACTTTGCAAAGCCGGAACATGCGTTGGAAACATCTCGGTTTTTCAATGACCATATAGCTCAGTGCTGCGACCATCACCCTGATCGTTTTATAGGGATAGGCACAGTGCCCATGCAGGATGTGGATACGGCGATAAAAGAAATGGAGCGATGTGTGACCGAGTTGAAGATGCCGGGTCTGGAAATAGGTTCGAACATTAATAATAAGAATTTAAGTGATCGATCGTTCGATCCGTTCTGGGAGGCTGCTGAACAATTGGGGTGCAGCATATTTGTTCATCCCTGGGAGATGATGGGTGAGAATGATATGACGAAGTATTGGTTGCCATGGCTGGTGGGTATGCCGGCTGAGACCAGCAGGGCGATATGCTCGATGATATTTGGTGGTGTTTTTGAGAAGTATCCTAAGTTGAAAGTGGCATTTGCACATGGCGGCGGCAGTTTCCCGCTGACGATAGGCCGGATAGAACATGGGTATAATGTTCGTCCTGACCTGTGTGCGATAGACAATGCGGTGAATCCGAGAGACTACATTGGTAAGTTCTGGATAGATGCATTGGTGCACGATGCAAAGGCGCTTGCCTTTATCGTAGATGTGATGGGAGGCGATAAAATATGCATGGGTAGTGACTATCCTTTCCCGTTGGGTGAACATCATCCGGGCCAATTGATCGAATCGACAAACTACAGCAATGAACTGAAGGAGCAGTTGCTTTATAAGAACGCGATGGAGTGGCTGCGATAACCTGCTGTAGCGAGTAATATTAATCGGTAGGTATAAACAATGGGGGATGCGATCGCATCCC
>JACSRV010000084.1 GCA_014879545.1 Chitinophagaceae bacterium
AAGAAAGGTAGACACTTTTGGAATCATTAGCACTTTCGCCGGCTCGGGATCAATTGGCTATGGCGGAGATGGAGGAAGTGCTGTACTTGCATCTCTGACTTCTCCACAGGGAATTGCATTTGACACATATGGTAATGCCTATATCGCTGACGCCGGCTCCTCCTGTATTAGGAAAGTAGATTTAAGCGGTATCATAACTACTATCGCAGGCACACCCGGCTCGTCAGGATTTAGTGGTGATGGCGGGCCTGCAAGCGGCTGCTTATTGAACCATCCAAGAGACATAGCAATTGACCACCTCAATAATATTTACATACTAGATTTTGACAACCTAAGGATTAGAAAAATATCTCCATCCGGCATTATTTCAACCGTTGCAGGTAACGGTAGTTCAGCCCATGCCGGCGATGGCGGACCTGCCACAGCTGCATCGTTTAGGCCAAATTTTATTTCTGTCGACCCGTATGGAAATTTGTATATTTCTACAATTTTACCCGGCACTGGCGGATACAGCTATATACGAAAAGTTGATATTACAGGTACAATAAATACTATTGCCGGCTCGGGCCCAATCGGTTACAGCGGAGACGGTGGTCCAGCAACTGCTGCCACAATAAGTAGCAGCGGTTTGTGTGTTGATACGGCAGGCAATATAATCTTTGCAGATGGCACGAATCGTGTAAGAATGATAAACGGAACGGGAATAATCACAACAATTGCCGGCAATGGAACATCCTCATTCTCTGGCGACCGATGTTTATCGGTAAATGCTGCAATGCGAAATCCGCTGAGTGTTACATCCGATTATAATAATAGCATCTATGTGCTGGACAACAACAACTTTCGTGTTAGAAAAATTGTTGCCGGAAATACTCCTAGCTTCAATGTAGGTTCATCGTATCATATAAGCACATGTCGAGGCAGCGTTAAATCGCTAGACACGCTTCTGTCTGTAAATGACCCAGACATAACTCAGACTATCAACTGGAGCATCATCACGCCTCCGACAAATGGTGTTATCACAATCGGCGGTTCAGCGCTAACTACTGGCGGAACTATACTCCCTTCTGGCTTCTCGTACTCACCTTCATTTCCATATGCCGGTTCTGACTCCTTCACAATTGTTGCTAACGATTGCGGCGGTTTGTCTGACACTACAACCATTAGGGTTGCTATCGATTCAATAATTACAGACTTGCCGATATTGGGAATTGACTCAATTTGTGTAGGTTCATCTTCGGTCCTTGCGTCTCCGTCAGGAGGTGGTATTTGGACAAGTGCAGCCTCAGCTATCGCCACAATTTCGTCTACCGGCACGGTAACTGGTGTTAGTTCCGGCCTCGTAACGATATCATACATTGTAGACAATTCCTGTGGCAGCACTACTTCTACTCATAACATTTTTGTCAAAAATGACGAGAGTTGCAATACTTCAACCAAAACGGCAGAAGCTTTATCCGACTTTCTTCAGATCTGGCCAAATCCCGCAACCAATCAAAACATTCAATTCAGACTGACAACGAATAAAACAACTAAAGTCAGAATACATATTTACAACACTTTAGGTGAACAAGTCTATGGAGCTAGGTGCGTCTCAAATTCCACAGAGAAAATTTCTCTCCCAGATACTAATGGAGTCTACATTGCGGTACTTGAATTCGATGGGAAAGTACTTCAGAAAAAAATATCACTTTTGAAATAACCTGAGTACTTTATTAATTAATGCCTTACATTTTATTCTGCCAGCGTCCAAGTAGTTGTGCGCCCGATAAGTGATATACCAACATATCCGCGCACATCAAGCGCATTGCCGTTACGCGTGATCTTACAACTGTAGGTTTTTCCGTTCTTGGGGTCGTATATGGTTCCTCCGCTGAAATGGCGGTCATCATCCTTCGTGAATCCCTTCAGCAATTGCATACCCATAAGCGGATCGTTGCGGTGGGCCGCATCCGGGTTATTCTTGTCTACCCTTGGTTTACCGTTCTCCTCAGTTACTTTCAGCCATACCAGCTTTCCGTAGTACTTCCCATCTGTAGCTTTGAAGATCTTTACCTTGCCTGTTTTCTCATGGTTGTACCAGATACGTTCAATAGCATCCTGCGCATACGATGCACAAGAAACTGCGATCAGTGAAATGGTTGCAAGAAATTTGGAAGGGGTAGAAAATTTCATAAACGAACGATTTGACGGATCAAAATATTATTCAGCTTTAGAAACGGAGCCTACACCGGAAATATGTTTCTCTATTGCAGGGTCTCCTTTATACTTCACCGAGCCTGCACCACTGATGCTTACATCAAGTTTCTTTGACGCAGACACCTCTCCGTCAGCACCGCCTGAGAAAGACAATTCAGTTTCTTCGGTCTGCAGTGGGTAGGCTTCGATCTTGCCACCGCCACTTATGTCATAACTGGCATGTTTGACACTTCCACCCTTCACCTCAAGACCGGCTACTCCCGAAAGGTCCGCTTCAAACTTATCAACATTGATATTGTCTATTGTCACACCGGTCGCTCCGGACAAGTCTAATTGAAACTCTGCGCCGCGGATATCGCCATGCAACTCGGCATCGTGCGCCCCCGACATTGACAACAGTCGCAGCGAAGGAACTGTTATGGTTATCTTGATATCATCCCCATCTACGGTCCATGTATCATCCAGATCGAACTCTACATGTAGCACACCACCCTTCACCTCCGTTCTCACATGCTTCATCACGTTCTCGTATCCGTTCAGCTCCACTTTTTGTGTAGCACCTTCATTCACGTTAATGACCACATCTGAAGAGATCGAAATATCCAAACCATCAAAAGCAGGCACCTGACGAACGTCGACAGACTTTTTCCCCTCCCCCTTTAACAGGCGGTCACCACACGAGGTAGAGGCAAACAATAAAGTTGCAGCAAAGAAAACGGACAATATTCTTTTCATGACGGGAAACGATTTTATTGTAAATGTAATCAGTCCTGAGCCATTGGGCGCAGGTATCAAGTTAAAAAGTTCCCAAAGCCGAATATACGATCAACGACGTGAGCGCCACCACAAGTAACCCACGGTGCACATAATACCGAGCGGCAAAAAAGCCAGGTAAATAATACCCTTATTCAGTCCCGAGGCACTTTCATTATCCAACCCTGCAGCTGTTTTAGTACATACCGAGCAACCTTGCGCCGCTACCTGAGTAGTAGCACCAACACTCAAAAACAACAAGCCGGCAAACATCACCTTCTTCATATGGCAAAGTTATTAAAACAGAGCGAAAATGAAGCAGTTGATTATCTACCTTTAGACCATGAAAAAATACCTTCAGGCTATAACCTTGCTAATTGCCCCCGTTATCGCGGCTGCCCAAAATCCACCATTGTATTTTGATAAACAATGGCGGCCGAGCGACAAAGAATCCGCTGCATGGATAAGAACCTTCTCAAAGCAGAACGGTGTGTACAAAGTTGAGGACCGCTATGCCAACGGAAAACTCTACTCAACCTGCTTTCGCACGAATGTGGAGAACAACATGGTGTCATTGAGAGAGGGGAAAATAGTATTCTACGATGAAGAAGGCCACAAGATTCGCGAAGGTGAATATCTGCATGGAACGCGCGTAGGCACGTGGATGAATTACTACACCGGCACCGACCATATCAGTGTGAAACATGTTATCGCTGCCAATGAAGACGGAAAGGATACTGTGTACAACTACGACGAAAAGACAGGGAAACTCTCCAGCATGAAATTGATGCCGGCCGAGAAGAAAAAGCGGCCTATCAGGGACGACGACAAACTACCAATACCCGATCAAGCTGAAATAAAGTCTGACGACACGATCGTCTGTTTTGACATTAAAAAGATGCTGATTTCCTGTAACAAAAAATTTGAAACGTTTCAGTATGTAGAACATATGCCCTCGGCTGGCACCAACATACCTCAATACCTTGGAGAGAACATCACCTATCCGAAAAGCGCGCGCAAACGTGATATAGAAGGTAGGATCATTGTGAAGTTCGTGGTAGACGAAGACGGCGGTGTGGCAGATGTTTGGGTTGCAAAAGGAATTGACCCTGAATGTGATGCGGAAGCAGCACGGGTTGTTTCAGAAATGCCTTTCTGGAACCCCGGGATGCAGAACGGAGTTCCTGTTCGCGTTTATTTTACGCTACCAATTGTCTTCAAACTTGAATGATCGCTACACATAGTAGGGACTGATGAGCACGTAAACCAGCACACCTGTTACGCTAACGTACAGCCACAGTGGCCAGGTATACTTTGCAAGTTTTTTATGCGCGGCATATTCGCCGGTAAGACCGCGGTATGCCGTAAAAAGGATGAAAGGCAAAATGATACCGGCAAGAGGAATGTGCGTCAGCAAAATAAAATAATACACACCTTTGATCGTACCAGTACCACCAAATTTGGTTTCACCGGCAAAAAGATGATGGCAGATGTACGACACGAGAAATAATATTGAAAGCACCATGGCTCCCAGCATCAGCTTCTTGTGCAATTCGTAGTTTTTTCCCTTCACTGCAATAAGTGCCCAAACGAGCAAAACAGAGACAGCAGAATTGATCACAGCATTAATGAGCGCAAACACGTGCACGTTGAATCCCAGATCGACCGTTAATGTGAATCGCGACAAAAACACCACGGCTGCAAAAACAACCAGAGAAACAGCGATGATGAGTAACCTGGCTTGCTTATCGTTCTTCTTCAATGCTGGAGTGATCATTTCTTTATTTTTTCAATGCTCAAAATTAGGAGTAAAACAGGTACCAAAAACTAAGGAACTACCGCTTACTTCTTTCTTTTTTCCTTCTCCATGGTGAGCAGTACAATGTCGTCTGCACAGTGTTTAATGGCTACCGTATCCAATCCGTCATAATATCCGCGAATATGGCGCTTAGCATCCAGCAGCACCAGCTTCTGAGAGTGCACGAAATCATCTGCACCGCCGTCGCCGGGTCCTACTGACACTTTCAACTCATTGCGTGCGTAGTTGTAAATGGATTGTTTGTCGCCGGTGAGGAACCACCAATGATCGTGATTGGCACCAAAACGGTCGGCATAGGCGCGCAAAGCATTAACTGTATCGTGAGCAGGATCTACGCTGATAAGCAGGAAATGAACAGTGTTATCCAACGCATTCTCCATCTTGGGATTCCGCCTGAACGCTCTCTGCAACATTGTGATATTTCCTGCAAGTTTGGGGCATACCGAGGGGCATTGTGTAAAGAAGAAGCCAACTACCAGGATCCGGTTCTCCAATGTACCGTTCAGGGTCACATCCTGCCCCAGCTGGTTTACGAGTTTGAGGTCTGCTGCTTTATGGTACACAGTATCTACCACGACCTTGCCATCAACGGTGGCACTATCCACCCTTTCCACGCCATAATAACCCGGCAGGTATATCTTGTCTTTAGACAAGAGCTTGGCAATCATGTAAAAAGAAAGCGGCAGCAAAAACGCCACCGCTAATCCCATTATAAACTTATAGTTAGATTTTTTCGCCATTACTTATTTAGCATGTTTAGCCGGGGCTTCGATCTGAGCACGTGTTGGTGTAGAGTTATTCATGCGCAACCAGAAGAATCCATCTGCAAGGAACGCGATAATGAACCAAACGAACAGAACCAATGGTATAAGCACTGTAGAAATGAAACCCTTCACCTCATCGCCAAGGTGCATGAAAATAGAAACGATGTAGCCTGCTTTAAGAATTGTGAGCGCGAGGAACAGGAAGTTGATAACACCCTTTGGAATAGAGTGACTGAAGAACATACCCATCATAACCTCTACTACCGTAATAACGAGGAGCAGCCAAAATACCTTCCAAATCTTCTTCACCTGAGATTTGCTCTCTGATGAATTGATATCATGATGGTGGGCTAATACTCCTGAATACAATTTAGATTGATCTCCTTCGTACAGGTGCTGAATATCGTTTGAACCGTGATGTGCTGACATTTTATAAATATTGTTGAGTATGAATTATTGGTTGTGAATGCGATTGTAAAGCTGAATTAGAGCAGGTAGAAGCAAGTGAATACGAATACCCAAACGAGATCTACGAAGTGCCAGTAAAGACCGATCTTCTCAACCATTTCGTAGTGACCGCGACGCTCATAAACACCGTTTACAGTGTTAACCAGAATAAGGATGTTGAAGATAACACCTGAAGTTACGTGACCACCGTGGAAACCTGTGATAGTGAAGAAGTAGTTGAAGAAGTTGTGTGTTGACTGCATAGCCACGATGGGTGCAGTCTCAAGCACATGACCTGCATTGTGATGATTGAAGAAATGATGGAACTTTTCAACCGGAGTGTTAGGGTCTGTGAAAGCGCCCCAAAGGCCACCACACTCACCGTAAAGGTGCGTCCACTCCCAAGCCTGACAAGCAAGGAAGCATACACCACCAATGATAGTCCAGAGGAGCCATTTAGCAACACTCTTCTTGTCGCCGCAATGCCCTGCGTGTACTGCAAGTACCATTGTAACGGAACTCATGATGAGGATGAACGTCATCAAACTCACGAAAAGGAGCGGAAGGTTCTGGCCCTCGAAGAATGGGAATGCCTTGAAAACTTCGTTCGGATCAGGCCAAACGGCACTGAAGAAACGGGTGGTACCATACGAAATGAGCAGGGCACCAAATGTGAGAGCATCCGACAGAAGGAATGCCCACATCATTATTTTGCCATAGCTAAGGTTAAAAGGCGACCTACCGCCTATCCAAACGTTTTCTTTTGGTTCTGCTGTAACTACTGTTGAATGCGACATAATTTATTTTAAGAGTGTGTAAGTTGTGCTATGGAGTGCGAATTTCGAAACAATTTTATTGATTTGCCAGAAAAAAGACAAATAAATATACCCACAATATATCCACAAAGTGCCAGTAGGTAGCTGTTATCTCCAATCCGGTGGAATTATAGACCTTGACATTGTCTCTGAAATTACGAATATAAACGATGATCAGTGCTACAATTCCACCAAAAAGGTGAGCCAAGTGCAGGCCTGCAATCACATAAAGGAACGATTCGCTGGGATTACCATTTACCTTAACACGGGCCGATTCATTCAATACCTGTCCGTTTATCTTGATCTGCTGGAGCTGGTGGTATAACTGATAAAAACCACCATATTGCAGTAACCCAAATACAATTCCCAATATCAACGTGATAGTTATGAGATTTTTGAACTTTGGTATCTCGCGATTTTTAAACGCTTTTACCGCCATGTGCATAGTCACACTGCTAATAACGATAGCCACTGTTGAGTACCAGAACATTGCAGGCAACTCGTAATAACGCCAGTTACCCTGAGCCTGACGCACCATATAGCCGCTGGTGAGCCCCGCAAACGCCATGA
The DNA here is from genome assembly GCA_014879545.1 of Chitinophagaceae bacterium. Taxonomy (GTDB): domain Bacteria; phylum Bacteroidota; class Bacteroidia; order Chitinophagales; family Chitinophagaceae; genus Nemorincola. The sequence continues at coordinate 7,368 of JACSRV010000084.1, forward strand.
CCATACTACCTATTGACAACCACATCATAAATTTCTGTGGGTGTATTTTCCGCCTTTCTTTCGTCATTTCCATAAACTCACGTTTATAATCACCAAACAACTGCCTCCTCCCTGCTATCACATCTTGTCTATCACCAATGCCAAAAGTATAGATGGCAGATAGATGAACGATGCAAACATAACCCGACGGGCAGATTTATAATCATTTTTAAAATAAAATGCGACTGATGCTACGAAGTAAAGCAGGCCGGCCGCCATGCATACCCACATTCCCGCTGTACCAACCATACCCAAACGCAGTGGCACCATCGCCATCGGAATAAGAACCAGGCTGTAAAGCATACATTGTACGGCAGTGAACCTCGTTTCGCGCTCACGTGTTGGCAACATCCTTATACCGGCATTGTTGTAGTCGTCAAATGCCACCCAAGCTATTGCCCAAAAATGAGGGAACTGCCAGAAAAACTGCAAAGTAAAGAGAACAACACCTCCGATATCCATGGAGCCGGTTGCGGCAACCCAGCCTATGAGTGGCGGCAACGCCCCCGGTATCGCTCCGATCAACACCGCTATAGGGTGTATCTTCTTCATGGGCGTGTAGGCAAACGCATACAAAAGCAAGGACAGAAAGCTGAGCATTCCCGCCAACGGATTGAAATAAAACCCGAGCACTACTGCACCTACCACACCCGTCAGTGTCGCGAAGATCCATGCCTCTGTATCCCCCATCCTGCCATCAGGCAATGGACGAAGACGGGTACGTTTCATCAATCGATCACTATCGCGTTCCAGAATCTGATTAATGGTATTAGCACCACCGGTCACCATCATCCCGCCAATAAATAATGTGATCACTCGTTGCCACAGGCCAAAATCATTCCAGGCAAAAGAGATATTGGGAGCCATCAGATAGCCGATAACGCTACTGAACACAACCATACCGCTCAGATTGGGCTTCAGCAGCTGGTTATAGTCTTTAAGACGCGCCAGCACGGTTATATTTCCTTTTGCACCTATCGATTCTTGCTGCAGCATGAATTAGACTATATAAAACCCGGAATTCTGATTGCCTGCAAAAGTAAGACAATTTAACATTTCAGGTGTCAAAAATCCTAACAAGAATTACACATTTCATGCAGGCGCAATTGTATTGGCACAAGATCTATTCTTCGCCGACAGAAAGCGAAGAGCGTACTGATTTTCAATCAATTACGCGTAAGACGAACACACGAACCGACAGATAGTTAACACATGCCGCTCGCGCCTGATAGGACCTACTTCTGCAGGCGAATCGGAACGACATTCTTTTTCAAACCGGGGTATAGAGCAAATCCTGCCAGCAGTCCTGCGATCAGACCACCAACGTGGGCAGCATTGTCGGTATTTCCCTGAAGTCCGTACATAAGGTTAAAGACCACAAAAAACAAGATGCTCCTGATCATCGTCTTGCGGTAACTACGCTTTATGTAGGAAGTCGTAAGCAGTGCAAGAAATACGCCATACATCCCGAAAATAGCACCGGATGCCCCCACACTCACAACATCAGAATGCACCCAAATGCTCGTCAAACCCGCCCCTATGCCGGTAAGCAGGTAAGTAAGTGTAAATCGTGCCTTACCTATCATCGGCTCGAGGAACATACCAACGTACAAAAGAGCAAAGGTGTTACCAAGTAAATGCACTACCCCACCGTGCAAAAACATGTACGTCAATAATCGCCACCATTCTCCCACTTCTACTGCCTGCCCCAAATTCCCACCCAATTGAAACAACGATGCGGCAGCAGGCGTGAGTGGAGAGATACCTGACAGCACCATCAGCAGGAACAAAAGTGCGTTGGTATACACCAGCAAGGGCGTTATGAGGTAACTTTTCGAGATCAGAAGCGCCCCATACTTTTCGCGGTGCATAGGGTGCAGGTTGCGGTCGGCCTCTTCCATTCTGGCTCTCTCCGATTCTATTGCACGCAACAGACGGTCCATATATCCGCGGCACTCTTCGTCTGAAGTGTAGATCGCATCTACCGGCTGCACGCTTATCAATGCTTCATTCTTGACGATCGAAATCCGAACCTCTGCACCATAAAACGAATAAAAACCATGTGTACGGGCCAGAAACCCACCATCGCGGTCAGCAACAACCTCCCAAAGCATCCGCTCCATGATAGCGCGCAACACCTGAACAAAGGCTGCGGTGCTGATTCCCATGAGGGGTAGTCGTTCGGTTATTGTTGATTGTTGACCCGGCATTTTTGTGACGAATTAGTGGGCAAGAACCGCATGCCCTGTAGACATGTCGTGTTTCAACAACCGTGCCACAGGGAAAAACACATAAACAAAATTAAACATACACCCACTCTACACCATATAGTCTGCATGTGGCAGATACGCCTATAGCACAACGTCATTATTGTCACCTCAACTCAAGAAAAAGGGCCTCATTTGGCAGCAATTCTGCCATTATTGCCGAAAACGAATTATGGCATATTGATTGAGTAGAAACAGTAAAACCATTTAATTTACTATGGCAAAGATCATTGGAATCGACTTAGGAACTACCAACTCATGTGTATCCGTAATGGAAGGAAATGAGCCGGTGGTAATTGCAAACGACGAAGGCCGTCGCACCACCCCATCGGTAGTGGCGTTCCTGAAGAATGGAGAAAGGAAAGTAGGTGACCCTGCAAAGCGTCAGGCTATAACCAACCCTCACAACACCATTCAATCAATCAAACGTTTTATGGGTCGTCGTTTTGACGAAGTGACCAACGAAATATCTCACTTTACATACAAAGTGACAAAAGGCGACAATAATACACCACGTGTGGATATTGACGGTCGTCTGTACACACCGCAGGAAATATCAGCGATGGTCCTTCAGAAAATGAAGAAAACCGCTGAGGACTTCCTCGGACAGGAAGTGAAAGAAGCCGTTATCACGGTTCCTGCCTACTTCAACGACGCGCAGCGTCAGGCAACCAAAGAAGCCGGTGAGATCGCGGGGCTTACCGTTCGTCGTATCATCAACGAACCAACTGCGGCGGCACTTGCCTATGGTCTTGACAAACAGCACAAAGACAGCAAGATCGCTGTATTCGACCTTGGTGGTGGTACATTCGACGTATCGGTTCTGGAACTGGGCGATGGAGTATTCGAAGTGAAATCGACTAACGGAGACACTCACCTCGGTGGTGATGACTTTGACAAAGTGATCATGGACTGGCTGGCTGAAGAATTCAGAAAAGACGAGTCGATGGAACTGCGCAAAGACCCGATGGCTTGGCAGCGCCTGAAAGAAGCCGCTGAAAAAGCAAAGATCGAATTGTCTTCTTCTCAGGAAACAGAGATCAACCTTCCATACATCACTGCGATAGATGGCGCCCCTAAGCACCTTGTACGCAAACTGAGCCGTGCTAAGTTCGAGCAACTTGCAGACAGCCTGATCGAGCGCACTCTGGAACCATGCCGCAAAGCGCTTAAAGATGCAGGAATTGCAGCAAGCGAGATCGATGAGGTTATCCTGGTGGGCGGTTCTACACGTATCCCTAAGGTGCAAGAGGTTGTAGAGAAATTCTTTGGCAAGAAGCCACACAAAGGTGTTAACCCGGATGAAGTAGTAGCGATAGGTGCTGCAATTCAGGGTGGCGTACTTACAGGTGATGTAAAAGACGTACTGCTCCTCGACGTTACGCCGCTTTCACTGGGTATCGAAACAATGGGTGGCGTAATGACAAAGCTCATTGAATCTAACACTACAATACCTACTAAAAAGAGCGAAACGTTCTCAACAGCTGCTGACAGCCAACCAAGCGTGGAGATCAATGTGATACAGGGAGAACGCCCGATGGCAAAAGACAATAAGAGTCTGGGTAAATTCATCCTGGACGGTATTCCACCGGCACCACGTGGTGTTCCTCAGATCGAAGTGATCTTCGATATCGACGCAAACGGCATCCTGCATGTAACTGCCCGCGACAAAGGCACAGGAAAACAACAGAATATCCGCATAGAAGCCGGTAGTGGTCTTAGCAAAGAGGAGATCGAAAAAATGAAGAATGAGGCCAAAGCGAATGAAGAGGGCGACAAGAAAGTGCGTGAGCGTGTAGAAAAACTGAATAAAGCTGACGGTCTCATCTTTAACTCTGAAAAGCAACTGAAAGAGTATGGCGAGAAGATCCCGGGAGACAAGAAATCAGCCATCGAAAGCGCACTCGAGGAACTGAAATCCGCACACAAGTCTGAAGATCTGGACGGTATTGACAAAGCAGAAGAAAAACTGAATGCAGCGTGGATGGCGGCGAGCGAAGACATGTACAAGGCAGGACAGCAACCGCAGGACGGCGCACAAAGCCAGCCCGAAGGAAGCACTAACGACAGCCATGTAGCTGACGCTGAATACGAAGAAGTGAAGTAAGTACGCTCTAAGTTATAGACAGAAACGGCCGGGACTACCCGGCCGTTTCTTTTTTAAATAGTCACATCCTCGACAATAACTTTTTAATCACAACAATAACAACAACGCCTTTCTATCTTTACGTACTGACAATTTATGTGGCGGAGGTTTAGCATACTGTTTTCTCTATCGTGTTTTGCTACATGCATATCCTCATTCGGACAAATAGCCGATGAAATGCCGTTCTGCGACAAAAAGTGGTATTGCGAGATGACCAAGGGGCCTGATGGCATTCCCCATATGACCGACAGCAGTTCCGCGAAAGACTATATGGATTTCAGGTGCGACAGTACATTTACCCTATCAGAACAGGGAACAGTGTTGAAGGGAAATTGGTCTTTTGATCCCGGTACGATGACCATCACCAACAGCAC
>JACSRV010000173.1 GCA_014879545.1 Chitinophagaceae bacterium
CATCCAGCAGGTTGCCGAGGCCACCGAGGATACTACCCTCTTCCTTGCGGCGCGAGCCACCATAAGCCAGGATGCGACCAGCCAGACGGCTGATAGGCAATGTCTGTATCCACACAGTGCCGGGACCACGCAGGGTTGCAAAGAACACACCTTCGCCACCGAACAGGGTATTCTTGATACCACCCACAAACTGTATATCGTAAGTTACATTACTGGTAAATGCCACTATGCAACCTGTATCTATCTTCAGCAATTCGCCGGGCTGCAGGTGGCGCTCCACCACATGGCCGCCGGCATGCACAAACGCCATGCCGTCACCTTCCAGCTTTTCCATAATGAAACCCTCGCCGCCAAACAGGCCGGTACCCAGTTTCTTCTGGAATTCTATACCCACTGCCACTCCCTTGGCGGCACACAGGAAGGCGTCTTTCTGACAAATGACCCTGCCACCGAGGCGCATGAGGTCCAGCGGAATGATCTTGCCCGGATAGGGCGAAGCGAATGATACTTTCTTTTTGCCGGTACCCTCGTTGGTGTAGGCGGTCATGAAGAGGCTCTCGCCCACCAGCAGGCGCTTGCCTGCCGAGAACAACTTGCCCATAAGGCCTTGCTGCTGGCGGCTGCCATCGCCGAATATTGTTTCCATACTTATTCCTTCCTCCATCATCATGAAGCTTCCGGCTTCAGCAATGGCGGTTTCCAGGGGGTCCAGTTCTACCTCCACGTATTGCATTTCTTCGCCGTGGATCTGGTAGTCAATTTCATGATTCAGCATAGTTATGTGTTTTTATGTTTGATGATGTAAAAGTAAGATGCCGCCACTTGCTGCAAAAATCACCTTCGGTAAATTACGGCTTTTTGTCGGTTACAGCCTTTTGCCGCTCGGTATATTATGCCGGTTGACAAGCGGCAACTCAAATGTGATGCTTATAGAAGTATGGGTATTTATTATGGATACCCCCTCCTTAATGAGGCACCTTTGGCGTAACTTTGACTCTCCTAATTCAAAACACTAAAAACAAACCAATATGGCACATACACTTCCCGCGCTCCCCTATGGCTACGATGCCCTGGAGCCACACATCGACACAATGACCATGCAGATACACCATGGCAAACACCACCAGGCATATGTTGACAACCTGAACAAGGCACTTGCCGGCACTGACGGTGAGAACAAATCGCTGGAAGAACTGATGGCTAACATCTCTTCTTACCCGGTAGCTGTGCGCAACAACGGCGGCGGTCACTACAACCACTCATTGTTCTGGTCGGTACTGGGCACAGGCAACAGCACCCCATCAGGTAAACTGGCAGACGCCATCAATGCAACCTTCGGTTCATTCGACGCACTGAAAGAAAAAATGAACACAGCAGGGGCTACACGTTTTGGCAGCGGCTGGGCATGGCTCTCTGTAAGTGGTGGCAACCTGGTAGTAAGCTCTACGCCTAACCAGGACAATCCACTGATGGACGTTGCAGAAGTGAAAGGAACTCCTATCCTTGGCATCGACGTGTGGGAACACGCTTACTACCTGAAATATCAGAACAAGCGCCCCGACTACCTGAGCGCTATCTGGAACGTGATCAACTGGCGCGAAGTAGAAAAACGCTACGAAGCAGCACTATAATAAGCTGCAGATAATAATACAAAAGAGCGGAGGCGATATGATCACCTCCGCTCTTTATTTTTACAGCCTTTCGGCCTGATTTACATTTTATTCAGGAACTACCAGCCTGAAACCGTTACCGTGAATGTTCACGATCTCTACACTGCTATCTTCTTTAAGGTATTTACGCAGTTTGGCAATGTAAACATCCATACTACGACCGTTGAAGTAGGTATCGCTACCCCAGATGCGCTTCAGCGCTGTTTCGCGTGGCAGCAGGTCGTTCTTGTATTCGCACAGCATCAGCAGCAGTTCATTCTCTTTAGGAGAAAGCGTATGCGATGAGTCGCCATGCTTCAATGTGCGCAGCTTGCTGTTGAAATGGTAGCTACCAATCTGGAACTCGATCTGAGCATGGTTCTTATCGTGCAGGTCCTGGTTGCGTTTCAGGATCGCCTTGATCTTGTGCAGCAATACCTCACTGTCGAATGGCTTGGTGATGTAGTCGTCGGCACCCAGTTTATAACCGGTGAGCACATCATCTTTCATGCTTTTTGCTGATAGGAAGAACAAAGGCACGTCAGGATCAACGTTCCTGATCTCTTCGGCCAATGTGAAACCATCCATATTAGGCATCATCACATCGAGCAGACAAACGTCGAAACGCTCCCTGCGGAATGCGGCAAGCCCCAGAATACCATCGCGTGCAAGTTCCACCACAAAGTCATTCAACTCGAGGTAGCTTTTCAGAACCTGGCCGAAGTTGGTGTCGTCTTCAACCAACAGTATTTTATTTTTTTCTTTTTCCATAATGCTAATTGTTTATCAAATATAGTACCAGATAAGTTAAAGTAAAGTACAATATTTTGTTAAGGTGTACGGTACTGTTTTTAACGCATTTAGCATTCGGTTTCACCTGAATCGGCCACACTCCTGCACTCGAAACCAATGCCAATAACCATGGTGATAAGGTCGTTTTGTCATGTCGCATTTGCGGTAAAAGTGATTGCATTTGCGGTCGTTTTGTAGTTAGTTTTGTACTGCGCAAAAAACCTCCATAAAGCTGTGGAGCAGCACAGAACATTATGATACAGAAGATCAAGGCCGCGTTACTGCTTTCACTTGCTTGCACCACCGGCGCATTCGCACAGAACGACTCTGCAACAAAAGAAAAACCTGTAAGCGAGCTGAAGTATGCCCTGACAAAAGACGGATCGAAATACGTGAAACTGACGTTTCTCAATCAGGTGTGGATCAGGTACAATCAGAGCAATCCGGGCACTACCGTTAACGGTGCCCCCACCGACAATACGCTGGACATTGGCCTGCGACGCACACGCATGCAGCTTTATGGTCAACTTACAGACCATGTAGGATTCTACATGCAGTTCGGCATGAACAATTTCAACTTTCTTGCCCAAAACGCGGGCAACAGAAAGATACAGGCATTCTTTCACGATGCCCTTTGCGAATACAAAGCGTGGAAGCACAACAACTATCTTACACTTGGTGGCGGGCTCACCATTGTGAACGGGCTCAGCCGGTTCACTCAGCCCTCAATAGGCTCTATTGTAACTACAGATGTTCCGGTGTTCCTGCAGGCAACCGTGGACCAGACAGATGAGTTTGCAAGGAAGCTGAGTGTGTATGCACGGGGACAGGTGGGCAAAATAGACTACCGCATAGCACTCTCAGATCCTTTCCCGATACAGACCAACGGCAATGCAGTACCTGCTCTTGGCAAGGATGCGACCTTCACACCATACGGGCATAACCAGCAAGTACAGGGAATGGTAATCTGGAACATTCTGGACAAAGAACCACATACCACCCCATACATGGCCGGCACCTACCTGGGCGACAAAAAAATACTGAACATTGAGGCCGGTGCTATATGGCAGAAGAACGCTACCTGGAATCTTTCCGGCGCGGACACCGCTTTCAACAACATGCTGCTGTGGGGTATCGGCGCTTTTGCTGACATGCCCCTGCAAAACAACAAATATGCACTGAACGCCTATGCCGGCTACTTCAGCACCGACTACGGACACAACTACATCCGCAACAACGGTATTATGAACCCGGCGAACGGCAACGCAACCCCAACAGCATTCAATGGTGCCGGTAACGCCTACCCCATGTTCGGCACGGGCAGCAGCATTTACACTCAACTGGGATTACGCTTGCCCAAAGACCTGCTGGGAGATAACGGCACACTTCTCCCGTACGTATCGTGGAGGCAAGGCTCTTTAGAAAAACTTAAAGACCCTGTAAATGTGTATGACGCTGGCATCAACTGGCTTATCAACAAGCACATGGCCAAGATATCCCTGAACTATCAATTACGCCCCGTTTTCACAACGCAGGCAAATGGCGATATAACACGGACCTCAAACGCAAGCAGCGTGTGGGTGCAGTACCAGATATTTATTTGACGGATCTACACACAAAGAGCGCGAACCATATGGTCCGCGCTCTCTCTTTTTCAATATCAGTTGTTATCCTGTCAATTATACGCTGAACTTGATACCCTGCGCCAGTGGCAGCTGATCGCTATAGTTGATGGTGTTGGTCTGCCGACGCATATATGCTTTCCATGAGTCGGAGCCACTTTCGCGACCACCTCCTGTTTCTTTCTCGCCACCAAACGCACCGCCTATCTCAGCACCACTTGTACCAATGTTTACGTTGGCAATGCCACAGTCGCTGCCCTTGTGCGACAGAAACCACTCAGCCTCGCGCATATTCAGCGTCATGATAGAAGAAGAGAGACCCTGCGGCACATTGTTCTGCATAGCAATCGCCTCTTCCAGTGTACTATACTTCATGATGTACAGGATGGGTGCGAATGTCTCGTGCTGTACAATGGCCCAGTCGTTCTTCACCTCGAAGATACATGGCTTCACATAGCAGCCGCTTTCATACCCTTCACCTTCCAGCACACCTCCGGCCACAACCGCCTTACCACCCGATTTCTTCACCTCAGCAATTGCCTTGAGGTAAGCGGCAACAGCATCTTTGTCGATGAGTGGACCTACGTGACTCTTCTCGTCCAGCGGATCGCCTATTACCAATTGTTTGTACGCTGCAACCAACTTTTTCTTGAACGCGTCATACACGTTCTCGTGAATGATGAGCCTGCGGGTAGTAGTGCAGCGCTGACCGGCTGTACCAACGGCACCGAATATAGCTGCACGCAGCGCGATGTTAAGATCGGCATGCTCTGACACGATGATGGCGTTGTTGCCACCCAGTTCCAGCAACGAACGACCCAAACGGCCTGCCACGGCCGCACCTACCGCCTTGCCCATACGGGTAGAGCCAGTTGCTGACACCAATGGCACACGGGTATCGTGGCTCATCCACTCACCTGTTTCGCGGCCACCTATCACCAGCCCGCACACTCCCTCCGGCACGTTATTGGCCTTAAATACTTCTGAAATGATATTCTGACAGGCAATGCCCGACAATGGTGTCTTCTCCGATGGCTTCCATACACAAGTATTACCGCAGATAAACGCGATCATACTGTTCCAGCTCCACACAGCCACAGGGAAGTTGAACGCGCTTATAACACCAACAACACCCAGCGGATGCCATTGCTCGTACATGCGGTGCAGCGGACGCTCGCTGTGCATGGTAAGACCGTATAACTGACGCGACAGGCCAACTGCGAAATCGCATATATCAATCATCTCCTGTACTTCGCCCAAACCTTCCTGCAGGCTCTTGCCCATTTCATAAGACACCAGACGACCAAGTGGTTCCTTCTGCTTGCGCAAAGCGTCGCCCAGCTGACGAACGATCTCGCCGCGCTTGGGTGCCGGCCACATGCGCCACTCGGCAAATGCCGTCTGTGCTTTGTCTATCACGGCATCATACTCCGCCCTTGTGACACCGGAAACAGATGCGATACGTTTGCCATCTACCGGCGAATAAGAAACAATCTTTTCACCCTCCGATTTTATCCATTTTGTGCCGGTTGAAGCACCATCGTTATTCTTTTCTATGCCGAGCTTGCTCAGCACTTTATCCATTTTCATATTGTCATCTGTTTTAAAGTCGCAAAATTACAGCTATTTAGCTGCCCTGCGAAATAACCGTACAGGCTTCTGCCACCACCTAATTATTTTTAGAATTGCATTAACTACCTTTTGGCTAAAACACTATATTTGATGCCATAAAATATATACGGATGAAAAACAATATACTCTGCTTACTTTCTATAATGGTTCTGTTCTTTGCACCCGCACCTGCGCACGCAGGATTCATCATGAAAAAGCAGGCCACCGTTCAGACCACAGCCACTGCCGGCAATGCCGTTGCAGCGATAGAAACGCTGAAGCAGTCGGCGGAAATGGAACGAATCAATACTAAACTGGATCAACTGTCGTCACCATCTAGGTTCTTTGTAGGCCTGATGGCTTCCGGAACGCTGGGGCTCATTGCGTTGCTGTTTGGTGCACTCGGCTTTTTGCTTCCGGTATTTTCTGTGGGAGCCATCATGTTTGGCTTCATTGGCATGAAGCGCTTCTGCCGTAGCCGCGGACTGGCTATCGCAGGCTTCATACTTGGTCTGGCCGTTATTGTATTGTCTATTGCAGGTGGATACGCACCACTCTAATCGACTTACATTATCCTTCTTAACTCAAAACCCTACCGTGCCTCACGGTAGGGTTTTATATATTATAACACCTTCGTTGCTGAATGCCTCCTGAAGATGTGCACCCGTGAGTTGTAATAATTTGTTCTCTCCTTTCCTCAAAAAGACATACTCTATGTTGCTGCCTGCAGGTATGGGCTCAGCACCGCTCAGAAACTTATCATCGTCCAGCAACTTTTCTACCATCTGCGCGAAGTATCCGTATTGGGGTGTCACACTATAATGCGAAGCCACCACCGAATTGGACGTGTATTTGGCTATGCGCTGCGAAGCACCATCATCGGCCAGCACTACGGTTCCCGGCCGGGTATTTGCTTTCAGCCACCTGAAGGCGTCCATTTCGTGAACGGAGGTGTAGAAAATATCAGTGTTTACGATTCCTGTGAATCGGCGCGCATGGTAGGAAACAACAAATATATTACTCAACAACAACGTGACGACCAATATTGGCACCAGCACTCTGCGCATCATCAGGGGCATCCTCAGCGCTTCAGAACGTACAGAAGCCGCGGCAATAGCCAGTGGCGCGGCCAGGTATACGCCTATCTGTGGGCTCCACCCTATTACGGGAAGGAAACGGCCAACCTGTATGACAATGAAAGTAAGGCCAAACCACAGAAGCAGGAAAATACCCGTTTTGCTGATACCCTGTTTTCGTATCTCGATCACGCGTATTGCCGCCAACACCCCCACCACACCATAAGCCAAGTAGTGCCAGAGAGGGCCCGGCAAACTACCCGCATTGTGCCCCTGCAACGACCAGTATTTAAATATCTCGTGATAGCGGAACAACCACAAGTTGTATGCAAGCACGGGCAAGATGAACATTAGCGGCAATGCACGGTGCCAGATAGTGCGCATAGAGAACTTCAATCCGTCTACCGCCAGTGTGTATGCCGGGAAGATGATGAAGGGGGGAATAAGATCGTAAGGACGGATGAGCCCGATAAGCGCGAACACAAGCCCTGAATACACATACTTCCGGGTCGTATCAGTGCGCTCTCCTTCCAGAAAGAGGGCGTAAGCAATAAGCAACAAGCCATGTGGCAACGCAAAGTGAGGATTGGTGACCAACTGTTGCAGTGGCACCATACCATATCGCGCATCAATGATGCCTGCCTGCAACATATCTCCACGCAGCAGGTGCAGCCTATCGAGGAAGGCGAACAGAAACCCGAAGCCGCCGGTAAGAAAGAACAAGGCAAAAGCTGTGAGGCGCCGCTCTTCGCTTGTAAGAGTGGCCCGGGTGAGCCGCGCAAAACCAAGAACAAGGAACAGCATGCCCAGCAAGCGCCAGATCTGATACACAGCATTCTCCGACAGACCCAAAAGCCGCTGCACTGAGCCTACCAACCAGTATTCAATATTAAGGAAAGCAGGATCGTTGGGTATGGCAGTAACCTTATTCCTGAACAGAAACGCCCCGTCACGTGCCTGACTGATGAAGGAAAAGTACATGTTCTGGTCGGGTGCGTAGGCCACCTGCCCCGAGAACACGTAGCCTGCAGGAGCATTGTGTTCGGCCAGCCAATACGGCAGGCTGGTCTCAGCGAAAACAGCCACAGCAATGATCACCATGAACAGTAAAGTATTGCGGGGCGTTAGCTGCATAGGTCGTAAAATTACCCTATTTGACGGGTAAAAAAAACGGCAGCATCTCTGCTGCCGTTTGCATGCTCATTTCGCATCACTTACTTCCGGTATGATCAGCAACATCCTGTACCGGGATCGCAGCACGACGGCTTGCGACCAAATACTGTAACACTGTATATCCCTACTCCGCTTCCTTTAAACTCTTTTACCTCTGCCGAACTCAGGTAGTTGTTCAGTATATCGTCAGGAATGGTGATCACTTTCTCTTTCTGCACGGTGATAGATTCAAATCCGGCCTCCTTAATAAGGTTCAGGTATTCTTCTTTTTGAATAGCCCCACTGATACAACCCGCATACATTTCGGCCACATTGCGCAAGCTATCATGCAATTCGCCCACCAGCACCACATCAGAGATACTAAAATGACCACCCGGCTTCAACACCCGGGCTATTTCTTTAATGACATTCTTCTTATTGGGCACCAGGTTCAGCACACAGTTACTCACCACCACATCTGCCACGCTGGCCACAACCGGCATCTTTTCAATATCGCCCTGACGGAACTCGACATTGTTATACCCCATCTTATCGGCATTGGCGCGTGCCTTCTGTATCATCGCCTCTGTGAAGTCTATACCTATTACCTTCCCTGTTGGTCCTGTTTGCGACCTTGCAATGAAGCAGTCGTTACCAGCCCCGCTTCCCAGATCGATGACCGTGTCTCCCGGCCTTATTTGCGCAAACTCAGTCGGCAGTCCGCAGCCCAGCCCCAGGTCAGCATCAGCATTATATCCCTCCATTTTTGTGTAGTCGTCGCTCATAATGTTGTATACCTCGGTACTGCAACATCCTGAACCACAGCACGACGATGCGTTTGTCTCCTTGTCCTGCAATGCAATTTCACTGTACTTCTGACGCACCAGTTCCTTCAACTCCTGATCTGTTTTCATTTCTTATTTGTTTTATGGTTATCAATTTATTTCCGGTAATTATTCGCTTTCGCATCGGCCACAAATTCCTGCACCTTTGCGCTTATCTGCTCCCTGATGACTGCGATACGCGCTAACTTTTCATCCTCAGTGCCACCAAGTGCCGACGGATCGTCAAAGAACCAGGCTATTCTTTTCACCTTTCCCGGAAACACAGGGCAGCGGGCTGCGTTTGCTTCATCGCACACGGTTATCACTGCATCATACGTCTTGCCGGCTTCAAGTATGCTTGCCACCGTCTTGGCATAATGTGCACTCATGTCAATACCTATTTCCTGCATAGACCTCACTACCAACGGGTTTATCTTCCCGCTGTCAATGCCGGCACTTTCAGCTATCAGTTCACCACTTCCGTAATGATTGGCAAAAGCTTCTGCCATCTGGCTACGTGCCGAGTTGTGGATGCAAACAAATAAAACCTTGTACATATTACTATCAACATTTTATCGCAATATTGCGATGTTTAAGATCAAAAAAAATCAACAACAACTACCCTGTTCATTCACCGGCACAAAGAATCCGGCAAGCAGTTCTTTATATCTGTTCCATGTGTCTGGTTCAATACAGTAACACACGCTTGTTCCTTCTACATTGCCCCTGAGCAGTCCCGCATTTTTAAGTTCTTTCAGGTGCTGCGAAATAGTGGGCTGCGCCAACCCCAGTTCTTCAACGAGGCTACCGCATACACACCCTTGCGTACGTAACACCTTCTGCAATATGGCTATGCGCGCCGGATGCGCTATGGCTTTTGCCATGCTTGCCAGCTCATTTTGCTGCGCCGTGAACAGATCTGATTTAGTCGCTCCCATTTCTCTATTTCATCGCAATATTACGATTAATTATTGAAACCACCAAATTGAACTTGAGCTAAACTGATTTAACAAAGTACTATATCTGCCATTTTTACTTTGGTAAGTAATTTGCAGTGGTTCAAACAAACAAATCAAAATGATAGGTTATTATTTACTCTCGGGCATACTCTTTCTGATAGGAATGGCCGTGAGTTCTACATTAAAGCGCAAATTCCAGGAGTATGGCGAGATGCCCCTGTCTGAAGGACTGAGTGGCAAGGAGGTTGCAGAAAAAATGCTTCGCGACAACAACATCTATGATGTTCGTGTCATTTCGGCCGATGGGTTTCTTTCTGACCACTACAACCCCACCGATAAGACAGTGAACCTGAGCCCCGATGTGTATTCGGGACGCAGCATATCGGCTGCTGCGGTAGCGGCACACGAGTGCGGCCATGCCGTGCAGCACGCCACTGCTTACAGCATGTTGCAGCTGCGTAGTGCACTGGTACCCATAGTGCAGATCAGCACCACGCTGGCGCAGTGGGTGATCCTTGCCGGCCTGGGTGTTATGGGCTTCGGCGGGGGTAACCAAACAATATTGCTGATAGGCATTGTATTGTTTGCCGCATCTACTGTATTCTCGCTCATCACGCTGCCGGTAGAATATGACGCTAGTGCACGTGCCCTGCGCTGGATGGAGCATACCAATCTGACCACGCGCTACGAGCACGACAAAGCGGCCGATGCACTGCAGTGGGCGGCACGTACATACCTTGTAGCTGCACTGGCTTCGGTGGCACAACTGGTTTACTTCGTTATGGTGTTCCTGAACAGGCGCGACGACTAACAGGCGTTGTAATATAAAAAGAGAGAGGCTGCATCGTTTGGTGCAGCCTCTCTCTTTTTATGTTTATCGTTCCCCTGAATTACTTCACATCGGGCTGATGGAACGGATACCTGTAATCGGTAGGAGATACGTAGGTCTCCTTAATGGTACGTGCACTCAACCAGCGATACAGGTTAAGGGCAGAACCCGCCTTATCGTTGGTACCGGATGCACGCGCGCCCCCGAATGGCTGCTGACCCACTACTGCGCCGGTTGGCTTGTCGTTGATGTAGAAGTTACCGGCGCTGTTCACCAGTGCCTTTGTCATGTACTCAATAGCGTGCCTGTCCTGCGCGAAGATGGCACCGGTGAGCGCGTATGGGGATGTGTTATCCAGTACTTCCAATGTCTGTATCCACTGGTCGGCCTCGTAAGTATAGATGGTGAGCACAGGGCCAAAGATCTCTTCACACATGGTCACATATGCAGGGTCGTTGGCTTCTATAACTGTAGGCTCTATAAACCAACCCTTACGCTTGTCATACTTACCACCGCACAAGATAGACGCAGCGCCATTGCTGTTCTTTACACCATCTATATAACGGGTAATGCTGTTGAACGCCTTCTCATCTATCACGGCATTGATGAAGTTGGTAAAATCATCAACCGGCCCCATCTTCATGGTGGCCAGCTCAGCAACCAGCTTCGACTTGATCTCGGCTGCAAGATTGGCAGGCAGGTACGCCCTTGACGCTGCCGAACACTTCTGCCCCTGATACTCGAACGCGCCGCGTGCCAAAGCCGCAACCACAGCATCTACGTTCGACGAAGGATGAACGAACACAAAGTCCTTACCGCCAGTCTCACCTACTATACGTGGGTAAGACTTGTAACGGGCGATATTGCCGCCTATCGTCTTCCACATGTGCTGGAACACACCTGTAGAACCTGTAAAATGCACACCGGCAAACTGTGGATGTGCGAAACATATATCGCCCACCACAGGACCCGAAGGATAAATGAGGTTGATAACACCATCAGGCAGACCGGCTTCCATCAATATCTCCATAAACACGCTGGCGCTGTAGATCTGCGTATTGGCAGGCTTCCACACCACCACGTTGCCGCACATCGCCGCACTGGTAGGCAGATTACCACCAATAGCGGTAAAGTTGAACGGAGTAACAGCCAGAACAAATCCCTCCAGCGCGCGATACTCCAGACGGTTGTTCATACCCACCGGCGACAGTGGCTGCTGCTTGTATATCTGGCTCAGGTAATGCACATTAAAACGCAGGAAGTCGATCAACTCGCACGCGCTGTCTATCTCGGCCTGGTAGGCATTCTTGCTCTGCCCCAGCATAGTAGCCGCATTCATGCGGAAACGATACTTGGTAGCCAGCAACTCTGCCGCCTTCATAAATATAGAAGCACGGTGCTCCCAGCTCATAGCCGCCCATTTATCGCGTGCGCGCAGGGCAGCGTCTATGGCATCGTGTACATGCTGCTCCTCACTTTCGTGGTAATAACCCAGCAAGTGGGCGGTCTCATGCGGCGGGCGCATTTCTTTCTTTTTGCCGTTACGCACTTCTTTACCATCAATATACATCGGCACATCACGCACCTGACCTTTCAGCTCGGCAAGTGCCGCC
>JACSRV010000089.1 GCA_014879545.1 Chitinophagaceae bacterium
CGAGGTGATCGAAGCCGCCGACGCCCGCGGCCTCGCCATGGTCTTCACCGGCCTGCGCCACTTCCGGCACTGAAGATGCTTAGATACTCCGCGTGCTCGATCATCACCAACGATCCAACCTCGAGACGTCGCCGATCTCGAATTCCCATTGAATCCTTATTCGCCCTCAACACTAAGTGCGTCGATCCCTTCACATACAAGGTCGAACGCTGACGGCACGTAAACAGACACACCTGTCTCTTCGTCAAAGCGGGCGAACGTCTTCTGGAGGTATTTAGCTGCTAGATAAAAATAATTTAAATCCACCGGGAGTGTGGGAACATCAGGTATAGAGTGAAAACGATGGAGTACATTTTGACATTGTTTCAGATTATACTTTGCAACATGATGCCACATAGAATGAACACATGCACTAAATGGCATATAAACATAGTTATAGAAATCCAAACAGCCTCCTTTTTCTGCCATTTTTCTCGTTGTTACGCCTGACCAACTACCAAGATTTACCTCTGTTAAAAACATTAGGCGTTGTTGATTTATCCATTCTTCAGCAGCATCCAAGTCATCGTTCTCTCCTTCAAGCGGCTCTCGTCTCTGCAGGTCTGCCTTTCGATGCTCAAGTTGGAGTTTTGCTTGCCCAAGCCCATAGTGTATGAATTTTTGTGACCGTTCTTTGGAATTCCCAAAGATCCAGACGATTGTAATAAAAACGTCGGCCATTGCGCGAAGCACGACCGGCGCAATGTGATCGTTCCAAATTGTTGGACAAGTGGCCAGCTGCTCTGCAAGTGTAACTTGGCGGGCTAGGAGCGATCCAATAACTGAAATTCTTGTTGCTCTAAATCTATCTTCCAGCTACGCCACCTAGCGTCCATTTCCTCACGGGCATGACTCGTAAAGCTATTTATAAGCATAACAATTGGTTCTATGGCCTTGTCACTCACCAAACTCGCACTCCTCTATTACAAGTCCACGATTCCAAAAATACGCTGGCCAGTAGCCGCTTGTGAAACTGCTTTCATTTGGACCAAAAAAACCATTTAACATTGCACGTATGCGTGACCCTATCTTTCGCGATAGTTCCGTATTTGGGTAATACTCAATCTCAGGAAATTCAGCAAGAGGAATGCCCTCTTGCACTTTCAGGATACCTGCATCAAATGCTAGCCAAACAACATTTGCCTGAACCATCATTGAATTTTTCTCGCTTCTCGGAAAAAGCATTTTGATACATTGCTTTAGTGTAGCGAGAGCGCTTTTTTCTGGCTTTATGTGCTTACTTAAGTAAATATTATGAAATGGAGTTTCAGGATATAAAGTTATTAACGGCCTCAACGCTTTTTGTACATCAAATAGGCAAGCTTTTTTTGCTAGCTCATGACGAATTGCTGGTTACAAATTGTCTGGTATTGCCGCATAGTGACTGATTGAGCAGAATGGTATGCAAGAAAACTCCGAAGAAAGAGCCCTAGACACACGTGCCAATAAGGTTGTTATTTCTACGCCCCTTTGATGGCCAAACTCTATCTGAAGAAGTGCAAGCCAGCATATCTCTGGAATAATAGTTCGTATCCATGATGTTTCTTGAATATTACCTAACTCATAAACAAATGGCGGTATAAGACGGTGACCTTGCCTTTTGTGATCATGGAGAATTGGCTTAGTAGACATCATGTACTCGACCAATTGTATCAGAATTGCAGTTATAAACACTATCTCTATGCGTTAACTATAGGTTCTGCACGGCACTCTTCTCAGTCAGGTCATAAAACGTACAATATTTCATATTGCCCGGCAACTGCTTAAATGAGCAACTTCCCGAAGGTTATGGTGACGATGGTTATTGCTAAAAGTTCAATCGTTCGCAGATCCGTTCGCAGGAGGAGGGTGGACGTGGTGCCACATCCTATATAATGGGTGGAGCGTGGCAGCCGACGCCGTGACCGCTACGATACCTCCTAAATTTCCACTGACTGGCAGGTGAACCTGAATGTCCAGCGAAGCTTTGCATGCGCCGCGCGACCGGCTGGCGCGGGCGACGATCACCCACCATCA
>JACSRV010000175.1 GCA_014879545.1 Chitinophagaceae bacterium
GGCTGTTGATGCAATAAAAACAATCGCCGCGGCGCAAGAGGATGGCGGTGATGACGACAATTAAGTGCTAACCATACAACAAGATGAAAGCACTCGTGTGAATTTAGTGAATTTTTGCAAGAATGGATTTCACAGTCAATATAAAAAAGGCAAAACACCTGTATGAGGTAACAAACAATCAAACAAGTGTTGATCGGTTTGTCGTTCGGCTCAAAAAGGAATTTGGCGATACTTTTCATGCGATAAGCGTTGACGGGCTCTCGGCGGGGCGGAAAAATTTCGGGTTTAAGCAGTTACCCTATGGGTTTGAACAAAGGGCTTTGTATTGGGAAGCAAAAAACTTTGACGCAACAAGAGTAAGAGAATATTATTTAAAACTCTACGTCAACCGAAACAGGTTTCCCTTAAAGATTTGCAATCTTGAGTGGGTTGGAAAATACAATAGCAGTTTTGAACAAGCATCAGAAAATAGCTTTTATTACAACCGAAATGCAGCTTTTCGGTTAATAGAGTCGTTCTTCAAGAAACACACCAAGTTCTTTATGGTATCGGTCTTTTGTGGTTATTTACCTCAGAGTTCTTGGCCAAGCCGTTGCTATATTAAGGTTGTCATTAAGTTACCGGTTACAGCGATAGACGTATTTGAACAATGTAGTATTGATAATCTTACGGATTTTGGCACCACCTTTCGAAACGAGATTAAGGAGGAGTTCTGCAAACTTGTAGACTCTGGTGGGTATGATTTATCAAAGTTATTTATCGAAAAAAATGAAAGAAAGACTGTAATTAGAATAGCGGAAAATCTCGTTCGGAAGCGAAAGGGACTGAAAAATGTTGGAGATTCTTTCGTGAACGAAACACTTCTCGCGAATTTCACCAAAGCACTTTTCCCCGACACCGTTCGACAATACAATCCAAGGTGGTTGGGAAAGTACTCCATTGACATATTTATACCCGCACTAAAAATCGCTCTAGAGTATCACGGTGAACAACACTATGTACCAATTGATAGATTTGGCGGTGAAGAAAAGCTATTAAAGCAACAAGAAAGAGATGCGTTTGTAAGGCGCAAATGTCAAGAGTATAGCGTTAAGCTCATTGAGTGGCCTTATACCAAACAAGTGACTCAGCAAGCTGTTTATGAATTACTCTCAGAAAATGTAGTCATCAAAAATTATGCAAAGCCGTTGACGCTGTTTGATTGAAACATACGTATCGGTCAGTTCTTTTCACAGAGAAGTAAGCTGGGCAGTGGCGCTCCCCCAAAATCCGCCGTGCCCCGCGTTGTAAGGAAAGTTACACATTTAAGCAGATTAATCACTGGCGTCGCGCATATATAGGAGCCTTTTATGAGACATCGGTAAGAAACAAACTACGCCGATACCCTGATGCCGATGAGTCCTTGCGAAAAGCGAAAGACACATCGGGGACGGATAAGATTCCGCCGGGTCCCTCCCCACACACAAGGCTCAGCATAGGAGACCCCGCTGGGACGAAAAAGCCCTGACACTATGCAGATATATGTTGCGGGAGTTTGTTTAGTTCGTCAGTAATGTATTCTCGTTCCTTTGCTAATCCTAAGAAACACAAAAGTAAATCCCTATCATAGGGAAACAGCGAACGTAACTCTTGAACCTCACCAACTTCATTAGCATTCCTTGCCATTGCATTCTGTAAATCGCAAAAATCTCTGATAATGTGTCATAACTATAATTTTGAATTGACTTAATCATCATCTTCCTCATCACTTATATGAAATGCTTGGACCATCTTTCGTGTTTCCATATGCTCGGCCCAATTCTTAGGGAAACTGCGTTCAATATCGCCAATGCATTCAACATGGCTACCTTCCACATATAGTATGTATACATCCTTCTCGTAATCGCCGTCAGACCACGCCTTTATTATATCTCCTTCATCGCCTAACAATTTCTCATCTTCAAAATCGAATGAGAACTGACCATCTTCTACATGATACCAGTACTTTCTATCTTTATCCGTTCCAGATGTAAACATAAATAGTCATTAAACATTGGGTCATAGATGAAATTAGAAATTATGCTGGATGTTATACTTGGTTCTATTACGCCTGATGCGCTTACGCTCGATCTCTAATGCCTGTGCCCTGGACTTTGCCTCGTCATAAGTACAATTGTCAAAGACCTTACCATCACACTCGTGCTCATAAATACGGGCATCTAACCTGTCCTCATAACATACACCATGGTAAACTGTTTTTCCCCGATGCCTCAGTTTATAATTCACTGTGTCTTTGGGGCTGAATAAACTGTCTAATATGTTCGCTACGGCTATTGTTGCACCAACCGTTGCTGCAATACGAAATAATACTTCAGCACCGCTCATTTGTTGACTGTTGTTACTCTGATAGGTTGTGTAATTCATAAATTCCATTTTTAGTAAAAATAAAACCAATTTACTACACATAAATCATCATTAACAAAGATTGCCTTATAAGTATAAAATACTCTTTTATCATACATCATTCATGGCATTACCGAAAAAGATAGAGGGGGCTTAAAAAATAATGCCCCTGCAAACGGTATGCAGGGGCACTCTTCAAATATCTGGCGGCCTATATAACTTTTCCGCTCTAACAGCTGGCCTTTATTAAGCGACCTCCTTAACCCGTTTTCAATCGCTGCACCAACTGGATCTCTACAAACCATAATTACAAATGCGGTGCGTCTTACCTCTCCTTTTTAACCACCTTCTTGACGTTTTTCCGTTACAGTTTTCCGAACTGTCCTGGTTACCCTCTTAGTGGAACTCTTTACCGCATCTTTTGTCTTCATAACCTGAATTCGCCATTCTATTCCTTTGAGAATAAGCTGTCCCAGAAACGAGACGAATACAGGTGCGTACGTGTTTACTAACTCTTGTGTCATCTAAAATAGTTTGTATTTCATAAACTGCTTTGCCCGTATTAAGCCCATTGTTGTACAGCTTGTGTAAAGCGACTAATACGAACGATAATCCAATAAGTCTTCCGAAACACTTAGTTTTTCTAACCCATGATATAAAGAACTGCTTTTTTGAACCCCCTTAGACCGCTTAATTAGCACAAGGGTTGGGTATTTAAGAAAATATTTCCTCAGCAAAAAAGCGCCCACGCAGCAAACAAGTCAACCCACATACCTAGAACCTAACACTTAAACTGCGTTACATTGTATATAAGTACCCTGCGAAGGGGAGCTACAATATTTTACAACACTACACAAAACGGAGGTGGGAAATATCCAACGCCGTTACCCTGATGCCGACGTGTCCTCGCGAACAGCGAGAGACACATCAGGGACGGATACCGCCGGGTCCCTCCCCACACACAAGGCTCAGCAATGAGACCCGGCCGGGACGGAACCTCTTACCTTTCCCGCTCAATTCTCCCCACCTCCCAAAACTGGCACATTTTTTGACTCCCTACTCCCATTCGGCGCGCTGCAACAGGTTTGTGACAACACATGTAACACAAATTTGTTTTGACGGGTTTTTGAAAATAGACTTACCTTTAAGCGGTTTAAACAGTTATACCTAATATAATGACTAATATCTCTTTTGACCTTGTTGATATAATCAGGACCATTCAGAAACAGAAGCGTTTTATTATCATCATCACGCTGGCCGGAATGGCACTTGCAGGCGCCGGCCTCATGGTAAAAAAGAAGAAATACAAGGCGGAAGCCCGTTTTCTGGTGAATAACCCCCTGTACGGTGACCGCAACACCCTCTTCAGGGCCCGCGATACCCGTTATGTGGACTATTTTGGCGGCGATGACGACCTGGACAAGATAATGGCGTTTGCCGCATCTGATACGGTGCGCAACCGCATCATCCGCAATTGCCAGTTCCAAACAGTATATAAAAAGGACATCAACACCCCCAAGGGTTATGCCGAACTGATGTCGATCTTCAAAAAGAATTTCAACATCAAACGTACCGAGTATAAAGATGTGGAGGTTTCTTATACCGACTACGATCCGCAAACAGCTGCCAATGTGGCCAACATGTCGGTAAAGGTGCTGGAAGAGACCTACCGCAACTATTACACACACATCAAGAACGACATTTATAAGTCTATAAACGACCAGGTTATAAAGCTGGACAGCTCTATAGCGGCCCTTACTGATACGCTTTCCATCATGCGCGATCAGTATGGTATCTATTCCATCATCAGCCCTTCTCGCCAGAACGTGTTGGTGAGCGAGCTTAAAGGTGGTGGCAAGGGTTATGGCCGCGCCATCGAAGAGCTGCAGAACATAGAATCTATTAAAGACCAGTTGGTTGCCGACAGGGCACATTACATATCGGCGCTCAACGAGTTTTATGCAACTACCAACAGTGCGCTTGAATTTGTAAAAGTGATCACGCGTGCGCTACCGCCAATCAATCCGGCAGGCCTCAGCATGACGATGACGCTTATTGCTGCCGCACTGCTTTCTTTCTTTTTTGCCACTTTATATGTACTGCTTATGGCCTACTACCGTAAGCTGAACGCCATAGAAAGATAAATGCTCGCGCTACAAGGGGAAAATAAATGGTTTACGGCGGCATCGCTATCGGTGCTGTTTGGCACCATATTGCTGATAGCCTTCACGGGCAATCCGTACTTCCTTGTGCTTCCCTTTGGCTACCTCTTCACCCTGCTCATGGGGGTAAACTGGAAAACGGCCTACTGGATTTTCCTCTTCACTATTCCGCCAAGCACGCAACTCTATTTTGCCGGCGACACCTTGTCGCTCACCGTACCCGACCAGCCCATCATGTGGCTGTTTCTGGGTGTGTTCCTGCTTATGCTGGCACGCAACCCCAGGGTGGTGCCCCAGTGGTGGTGGCGCGACCCTATGGTGCTGATAGTGGTGGTGCAGTTCCTGTGGACAATAGTCGCGGTGATCTTCTCTGAGATGGTGTTCTTCTCTTTCAAGTTCCTGCTGGTGAAGACGTGGCTGCTGGTGTGTTTCTTCTTCTTCCCGCTGTGGATCTTCCAAACGAAGAAGGATTTTGTGCGCGGCTTTCTGGCATTGCTGGTACCCATGCTGCTCACCATCATCGTTATCCTGATACACCACTCTTTCTATGGTTTCCGGTTCGACAGGATACAGCGTGCTATTACCCAACTCTATTACAACCACGTAGATTATTCCACGGTCATCTCCATGTATTTTCCGCTGCTGATAGTGACCCTGTGGCCGTTGATACGCAAGCGCAACATAGTGATGAAGTCGGTGGTGATAGCGATCATCATCATCTTTATCGCAGGTATCGGATTTGCCTATGCACGTGCGGCGGTGGTGGCAGTGATATTTGCCATAGTGGTGGGTATAGCCATGAGGTTGCGCCTGGTGAACCTGGTGATGCCGGGTTTCTACGCCCTCATCATATTGCTGATGGGCTACATGGTGCCCAACAACAAGTACATCGACTTCCGCCCCGATTTTGAACATACGTACATGCGCAAAGACTTTGCCGACCACGTGATCGCCACCTTCCGCGGCACAGATATGTCGTCGATGGAGCGCCTGTACCGGTGGATTGCCGCTGTGCGCATGAGCAAGGCAAGGCCGGTGACCGGTGTGGGGCCGCGTGCGTTCTACTACTATTACAAACCATATGCGGTAACATCTTTCCGCACGTATGTGAGCCGCAACCCCGAGCAGTCTACCACACACAACTACTTCCTGTATATGTTGGTGGAACAGGGCTGGCCCGCAATGATACTCTACGCCATATTTATGGTAATGGTGTTCCACAAGGCGCAAAAGATCTACCACCGCTTCCGCGACCGGTTTTACAGACTGGTCACCATTGGTCTGGCCATGACCATAGCGGTAGGCTTCATCAACAACTTCTTCTCAGAACTGATAGAGACCCACAAGGTGGCCGCGCTATTCTACATACCAGTGGCCATGCTAATCATTCTTGACAAAAAGAGCAAGGAAGAAGCCGCCGCCATAGAGCGTGGCGAAGAGCCTGTGGTGGTGTAAGCAATTCCCTATTTTACAAGGCTGGCCAATCCGCGCAGCAGGAGGAGAAATAACCATATAGCCCACCAGGGTACACTATTGTCTTCTTTTGCAGGAGCAGTTCGGGTGGTGCCGGCCGACGCAGGTTTTTCCTTTATCCGGCCATAGATGTGCATCAGCTGAAACTTTCGGTTCTCATGCAGTTCGCTGATAATCATGTCCATAAAATCTATAGAATATTTGTACCAATTCTCGCAGCAGTTCACCAGGTCGGCGGTGGTGCGGCTGCGCACCTGCTGCCCGTAAACCGAATACAGATGCGCGTCGCGTTGCCGGAAGACAGCTATGCGGCTCTTGAGCGCCTCGTAGCGTGCGGCATATCTGTCGGCTTGCCCGGCGGCATCGTAGGTGTGGCGGTAGCTATGGGTACTAGTGTGTGTGGCCGGGCCATTACGCTGCAACTGATAGTGGTAGTCGTAGTCGTTCTTGCGCGCGGCATCCAGCAGCACGTCTCCGGCCTCGTTGACTTCCTGCATTTTGCTGGTGGTGTCCACACCGGGATTGCGGTCGGGGTGCCAATGTTTGCACTGCTTCAGGTATGCGGCCTTTATCTCGGCGGTGGTAGCCGGATAAGTGATGCCCAGTATGGCATAATAGTCTTTGAATACCTGCGCCAAGGATGGAAAATTGCCCCAAAATTACGGGACAAAACATTGCGTATGACAAATGAAAGAGGTGTACAGGCAAGTACAAAGCCTCAATCCACGAAAAACCCGTATTTTTAGCGTGTAGATGTATTTATTCAATAGATAAAAAGTAAGAAACGGCGGCAGCAGCCCCGGTTCCGGCACTACTCAATGAACATTCAGAACAACTATGTGGCCATTATGGCCGGCGGTATAGGCAGCAGATTCTGGCCCGAAAGCCGCACCCATCTCCCCAAACAGTTCCTTGATCTGCTGGGCACCGGTAAGTCGCTCATTCAGTGGACTTACAATCGCTTCAAGCACATTTGCCCTAAGGAAAACATCTACTTTATTACCAACGAGGCATATATGGGCACGCTGCGCGAGCAGATACCCGAGATAAGCGATCACAATATCATCAGCGAACCATCGCGCAAGAACACGGCGCCCTGTGCGGCCTACTTCGCCCACAAGATCATGGCGCTTAACCCCGATGCCAACATCATTATGTCGCCTGCCGATCACCTCATCATGGACGAGCACTCTTTTGAGCGCACCGCACATGAGGCGTTGGAGTTCGTGTCCAAACACAAGGCACTGCTGACACTGGGCATAAAACCTACCCGCCCCGACACCGGCTACGGCTACATTCAGTACGATGCCGAGAAGGAGATAGACAAGGTTTACCGCGTGAAGACATTTACTGAAAAACCTTCGCTGGAGCTGGCACGTACCTTCCTGAAGAGCGGCGACTTCCTGTGGAACTCAGGCATCTTTGTGTGGAATGTAAAGACCATCATGGAGGCGCTGGAGCAATTCCTGCCCGAAACTAACGAGGTATTCACGCAGGCTAAGGATGTGTACAACACCGCGGCTGAACACGACGCCATTGTGCGCCTGTATCCGCACTGCAACAATATTTCTATCGACTACGGTATCATGGAAAAGGCACGCAACGTGTATGTGATACCGTCCTACTTTGGCTGGTGCGATCTCGGCACGTGGGAATCGGCCTACGACAACAGCAGCAAAGACTATCTGGGCAATGCCGTACTGGGCAAGAATGTGATGGTGATAGATGCCACCCAATGCATGGTGAAAGCACCCGACGATAAGCTGGTGGTGCTGCAGGGCCTGGAGAACTTTATTGTAGTGGACACGCCCGATGTGCTGCTGATATGCGAACGCAACCGCGAGCAGCAGATCAAAGAATATGTGGCAGAGGTAAAAAGAAACAAGGGCGACAAATATCTCTGATCGCCCCTGCTACGGTATTAAGTTCTGATAATTTCTACAGCTTCACGGTATTGCTGGCAGCGCTCTCGTTCCATACACGGTCCAGAGCGGTAACCACGTAGGTGGCCTGCTTGTGCGCCCCTGCTTCGGTATCCTTGAAACTGGTCTCCTGCTGAATGGAGATGATGCGGTCGTTACGCTCCAGATCCACTTTTTCGCCTGCGTTAAATCGATACAATACATAGCGCAGCGGCTCCTTGGTTGGGTTAGCGGTCTGCCATTCCAATTTGTTGCCGGCTGCTTTCAGCACAGGTGCCGCAGGTGCTTTATCATCCAGCCAGGTCATGGGCGGCACCAGCGCCGGGTAGCGGTTAAAACTGTTCTGCAGGCTGTCTTTCACAGCCGGTTTCACCTTGTTGAAACAAGACGCGCTGTAGAACGAATAACCTGAGTTGGGGCACTTGCCGCGAATGTCGCGCAGTTGCCACATCAGCTCACCGGTGGTGGCCCAGGGGCCACTCTTGGCGGTGGTCATGCGGTACAGGCCCAGGCCGTAGTAAACATGGCGCTGGTAGCAGTGGTCATACCACCAGGGCTGCAACACATCAAACGGTGCTGCCTTGTGTTTGTGCTCCCAATATAGCTGCGGCATCATATAATCTACCCAGCCTTTCTGCATCCACAGCAGCACATCGGCATACAGGTCGTCATAGGTGGTCTGTCCGCCGCGCGTGTCCGATCCTTCGGGGTCCTTGCTTTTGTTGCGCCACACACCAAACGGGCTGATACCCAATTTCATATATGGCTTTATGTCTTTGATGGTAGTGTTGAGCAACGATATGAAGCGGCTCACATTGTCGCGGCGCCAGTCGTCCTTGGTCATGCCGTTGCCATAGCGGGCATAGCTGCGGCCGTCGCCAAACTCTTTTCCCGGCTCACGGTAGGGGTAGAAATAGTCGTCCAGGTGCACAGCGTCCACGTCATAGCGTTTCACCACGTCGGCTATCACACCTATCACATAGTCGCGTGCCTCGGGCACTCCCGGGTCTATATAAGATTTTGTACCATAGTTGATGATCCAGTCTTTGTGGGTGTGGGTCACATGGCTGTTCGGGTTGTTGTTCTTCGTGCTGTTCATCAGCGCGCGGAAAGGGTTGAACCATGCATGAAACTCCATATTGCGTTTATGTGTCTCCTCCACCATAAACACCAGCGGGTCGTAATAAGGAAAGGGGGCCTCGCCCTGGCGGCCGGTGAGGTAGTGGCTCCACGGCTCCTTGCCCGATGCGTAGAAGGCATCGCACACTGGGCGCACCTGCACTATCACCGCATTGCAGCCCACCGATTGCAGCATATCCAGCTGGCGAATGAACTCCTGCTGCTGCTCTACGGCAGGCAGACCCGGCTTAGAGGGCCAGTCTATATTGGCCACAGTGGCTATCCAGGCTCCCCTGAATTCGCGCTTGGGCGACTGAGCGTGGACAGCATTATTAATTAAAAGGCAGAAAAAGAGTGCGAAGATGGCCCTGAACATAGTTAACGATTAACAACAATGGCTATAAAAACGTGAAAGTACTATAATTCACTGCAAAGGGCAATTTCCCGGTGAGCCGTCTGCATGCCCCGTAAGTGCGGTGTAATAATATATCATGCCCCTTCGTCCGAATTTTTGGGGGCAGTCAGGTCTTTTTGATTATTTTTGCACCTCAAATTAAAAAATAACTCAAAACCATATTATGGCGATAGTTGATGTTGTAATGCCTAAAATGGGCGAAAGCATTATGGAGGCTACAGTGCTGAAGTGGCACAAGCAGCCGGGTGATACCGTAAAAATGGATGAAACACTCCTTGACATCGCTACCGACAAGGTGGACAGTGAGGTGCCCTCTACTGCCGCCGGTGTGGTGAAAGAGATATTATATAAAGAGAACGATGTAGTGCCCGTGGGTTCGCCCATCGCGCGTATCGAAACTGCCGGTGCGGCAGCATCGGCCCCTGCTCCCGCCCCTGCGGCGGCGGCTCCTGCACCCGTTGCAGCACCTGTGGTTGCAGCTCCGGTAGCGGCAGCTGCTGCTCCTGTGGCAGCAAGCGGCACCCGTTTCTACTCTCCGCTGGTATTGAACATTGCCGGCACCGAGGGCATAGGCATGGCTGAGCTGGAAAGGATACCTGGCACCGGCAATGAAGGCCGCGTGACCAAAAAAGACATTCTGAACTACGTGGCCAACCGTGGTGCGGCGGCTCCTGTTGCAGCAGCACCTGCACCGGTTGCAGCGGCTCCCGCAACTGCAGCTCCTGTAGCGGCGCCTGCGGCATCGGTAGCATCGGCGCCTTCAGTGAACCCTACAGGCAATATAGAGATCATAGAAATGGACCGCATGCGCAAGCTCATTGCCGACCACATGGTGCGCAGCAAGGCCACTTCACCACACGTTACCAGCTTCACCGAGGCCGATGTGACCAACATCGTAAAATGGCGCGACAAGATGAAGGGCTCTTTCGAAAAGAAATATGGCGAGAAGATCACCTACACGCCTATCTTCTTCGAAGCCATCGTAAAGTGCATCCGTAAGTATCCAACCATCAATTGCAGCCTCGACGGTTACAACATCATTCTGAAGAAAGATATCAATATTGGTATGGCCACCGCGCTGCCGTCAGGCAACCTGATAGTGCCGGTGATCAAGAACGCCGAGACGAAGAACCTGCTGGGTCTGGCCAAGGACGTGAACTCACTGGCAAACGCGGCACGCAACAACAAGCTGAAGGCCGACGATACTCAAGGTGGCACCTTCACAGTTACCAATGTGGGTACTTTCGGCAGCCTCATGGGAACGCCTATCATCAACCAGCCTCAAGTAGCTATTATGGCGCTGGGTGCCATCAAAAAGCGCCCAATGGTGCTGGAAACAAAAGACGGAGACGTGATAGCAATCCGCCACATGATGTACCTGTCGCTCAGCTACGACCACCGTATCGTTGACGGCTCAGTAGGTGCCAGCTTCCTAACAGCTGTTGCCAACGAGCTCGAAGCATTCGACCCTTCAAGGGACATTTAATTTGACATCAGATTTTTTTATAGAAAACGCCCCGCATTTCGCGGGGCGTTTTTTTGTGTGTTGAAGAGGGCAAATACAAAAGAAGAAGCTTGGCGGATGTGCCACACTTCCGAAGGTGTGACTCACCTATTCTGTGGGCTACCGTGCACTCAAAAATTATTTCATAACTTGGGTATCCTAAAACACTCCGATCATGACAAACGATGAACTGAACAAACTGGATGTTCCGCTTGCAACACTCAAAATGCTGGAAAGCAATACGGCCATGCTGCGTACTGTGTTACAAAACCAGATGACAATAATGGAAGCGTTGCAAATCGCACATCCCAATGAACTCACCAACATCATCAATGCGCGCATGCAGGATAGCCTGAAGGTGGTATCTGAAGACCTGAAAAGGCAAGTGCCTGAAACCTTCTACATTAAGTACCCGAGGAACTGAACATTAGCAGTGCATGTGTGCCTCAATGCAACGGGGCACCCCAATCGCTGCCTGATCGACATTTATGAGAAAGAAATAGGGTGAAATGATTGTCATAAGCACACCGGCAACACATCAGAGTTACAACACGGAACGGATGGGCAATTCCGAAAAATAACAATAATACTACTGCGGTATTGTACATTTTGTATAATTTTCATAATTTTGTTCAACTGATGAAAGTAAACCTCATTCGGGTATCAGATCGTCAGACGATAGACTCGAAAATAATTCAACCTTCCGGTTTAGTTCTACCGTCATTGACTGATGGATGGCGTTTTAATTTTAAGAAACATTCCAGGAAAGCAACTTATGAGACGTATGTTTTAGTATGTGAAGATACTCCGGAAACCATCGAAGGCTGCCTTATTTTTCAAATGAAAGATACCGTGGAGCCATACATGGCATATGTGGAGATAGCTCCACATAATAAAGGGAAGAACAGGAAGTTTAATAATGTTGCGGAGTCTCTGATCGCCTTTGCCTGCAGGTTGAGCTTTATACATGGCAAGGATCATTACAAGGGATGGCTCGCATTTGATGCTGTCTCTTATACACATCTCCGAGCCCACGA
>JACSRV010000070.1 GCA_014879545.1 Chitinophagaceae bacterium
GCGCATGATGGCGATGGTCAAAGCGGCACAGCCGATTGTGTCGTAGTTTTGCCACGCTTTTATATAAAGGAAAGTTAATTTTCAATATTTAATCCAGTGCCAGAATCAATAAAGCCAATGTTCAGAATCTGCTTCCGTAGCGTACTCTCGTTCTTCGTAGTACTGCTCCTATGCAACGTTCCTGCGATAGCTGCCCCGGACGGGAAGGCGCTATTCATGTCTAATTGTGCGTCGTGCCACAACCCAATCAAGGAATCTACGGGTCCTGCGCTGCAAAACATCTCCAAGACATTCCCTAACAAGGAATGGGGATACAAGTGGGTGCGCAACTCTGCTGCGCTTATTGCCGCGGGCGATAAGACGGCTGTTGACATCTACAACAAGTACAACAAAATGCAGATGACCGCGTTCCCGAACCTTACGAACGAGGAAATCGACGCGATCCTGAAATATGCTGACGACTATAAGGCGCCATCGGCTGCTCCGAAAGACGGAGCGCCTGCGGCAGGTGCTGAAACTGCTGAAAGCCACAGCTGGCTGTACACGGTTATCACACTGTCTTTGTTGTTGCTGGTTGTTATCCTGTGGCGTGCAAATAACAGCCTTCGTCGCGCTGCTAACGAAAAGCAAGATATTCCGAACGAAAAAGAAATTCCGCTGTACCGCAGCAAGGTGATGATAGCTATGACTGCTATCGTATTGTTCATCCTGGCAGGTTACTGGCTGGTGAATGGTGCGGTGAACGAAGGTCGTCAGCAGAATTACCAACCATTGCAGCCACTTTACTACTCTCACAAAGTGCACGCCGGTATCAACCAGATCAACTGTCTGTATTGTCACGCAGGTGCTGAGAAGAGCCGTCAGGCAATGATCCCTTCTTCAAACGTGTGTATGAACTGCCACAAGCAGATCAACGAATACACAGGCGAAGCAGAGCATCCGCTTGTAACTGCTGAAGGCAAAAAGATCAATGGTACTGAGCAGATCCAGTTGCTGTACAAATATGCAGGCTGGGATCCTTCTAAGAAAGATTACAACCGCGATGCCAACGGCAACATCCTCGCAACGCCGATCAAATGGGTGAAAATACACAACCTGCCTGACCACGTTTACTTCAACCACGCACAGCACGTTGCGGTTGGTAAAGTACAGTGCCAGCAGTGCCATGGCAACATCGAAGAGATGGACGAAGTATTCCAGTTCGCTCCGTTGTCAATGGGCTGGTGTATCAACTGTCACCGTCAGACAGAGGTGCAGTTCACCAACAACAACTACTACAGCATTTTCACAAGGTATCATGAAGAGCTGAAATCAGGTAAGCGCACGAAAGTGACAGAAGCTGACCTGGGCGGTCTTGAGTGTCAGAAGTGCCACTACTAAGACCGGGCACCCTTCCGTTGGAAACAAACACGAAAAAGGAAAAAATAGTTTTTTTGAATAAAAAACAATTTAGCGGTAGATAAAGTCAGACGACGATCTGACGAGTAACATCGGCTGAAAAATGAACTTACAATATGAGTCAAAAACAATATTGGTCGGACCTGCAGGATCTCAATAACATCGCTACCAAAAATGAGGGAGCGGAGAATGAGTTTAAAGAAGAGTTGCCATTCGATCTGAGCGACAGTGTGTTGGGTGCTACTACTCCACGCCGCGACTTTCTGAAGTTCCTTGGCTTCAGCACGCTGGCGGCCACTATCGTATCGAGCTGCGAAATGCCGGTACGTAAGGCGATACCATATGCGATCAAGCCTGAAGATATTACACCGGGTGTTCCCAACTATTACGCGTCTACATTTGCCGATGGCGGAGAGTACTGCGCGATAGTGATAAAAACAAGGGAAGGCCGCCCGATCAAAATTGAAGGTAACGAGACGTCCTCCATCACAAAAGGAGGTACTTCTGCGAGGGTTCAGGCATCTGTTCTCGGCCTTTATGACAAAGCCCGCCTTACTCACCCTATGGCAGACGGTAAAGAAGCCACATTCGAGGCAATTGACCGCGCGGTGAAGGCGGGTTTGGCCGGCAAAGCAGGTTACCTGGTAACACAATCGCTGATGAGTCCTTCTACCAAAGAAGTGATCTCTCAGTTCATCGCCAAATATCCTACTGTAAAGCATGTAGTGTATGACGCGATCTCTTACTCGGGAATGCTGCAGGCGAATGAAGCATGCTACGGCAAGCGCACACTGCCTACATTCCATTTTGAAAAAGCAAACACAATTGTGAGCCTTGACGCTGATTTCCTCGGTACATGGCTTTCTCCGGTTGAGTTCTCTAAGGGTTATGCACAGGGTCGCAAGATCAGCGCTAAAAATCCTAAACTCTCCAAGCACTATCAGGTAGAGGCAATGCACACCATCACCGGTGCTGCAGCCGACGAACGCGCTACATGCCGCCCTTCAGAAATGGGTATGATTGCAGTTGCGCTGTACAACGCGGTTGCAAACGGCACACAGCCGTCTCTTTCAAGCCCGGCCCTCAACAAACTGGTTACTGCAGCTGCAGCTGACCTGAAGAAGGGCAACGGTATGGTAGTGTGCGGTACGAACGATGTGAACGTACAGACTGTTATCAACGCTATCAACGATAAGATAGGCGCTAACGGAACTACCGTAAACTGGGTAACAACAAGCAATTACAAACAAGGTATAGATAAAGACTTCGCTGACATGGTTGCGGCTATGGAAGCAGGTCAGGTAGGCGTGGTGATGCTGCACGGTGTGAATCCTGCATACGATTACCTCGACGGAAAGAAATTCACTGCAGCACTTGCAAAAGTTGCTACGACAGTTTCTTTCGCTGAGCGCCTTGACGAGACTGCACAGAAGTGTAAATACATTATTCCTGACCATAACTACCTGGAGAACTGGGGTGATGCAGAGCCGAAGGCTAACTACTACAGTCTGCAGCAGCCGGGTATCTCTCCTCTGTTCAAGACACGTGCCTTCCAGGATTCGCTGATAGCGTGGATGGATGCAGGTCAGACATACGCAGATTATTGGAAACTCTATTGGACAACCCGTCTCAGCGGACAGGCAAATTTTGACCAGGCGCTGCAGGATGGTGTGATAGAACCGGCGGGAGAAATGGCAAACGGCGGTGCAGTATACGCTGGTAATGTAGCCGGTGCGGTTGCTGCGATCCAGGCTAAGAAGCCAGGTACAGGTACCGAAGTTGTTGTTTACCAGAAAGTAGGTATCGGTCATGGTGGCGCATGGAGTAACAACCCATGGTTGCTGGAAATGCCTGATCCGATCACAAGGGCGACATGGGATAACTACCTGTGTGTGTCTCCTAAGCGTGCAAAGGCACTTGATGCTGAGCTGACAGGATTTACAGAAGTTGATTACAACAAGCGCGTGGCAAAAATTGCCGGTGCTAACGGATATACAATAACACTTCCGATAGTGGTGGTGCCGGGTATGCACAATGACGTTGTTGCTATCGCAACCGGTTTCGGCCGCGATAAGAACGTAGGTCGTGCAGCGGCAAGCGACGCTACAAAAGGTGGCAAAAACGCTTATCCGTTCACTTCATTCAACGGAACAAACGTTGAGTACTATTCAGGTGCAACTGTTACCAAAACAGACGACAAGTATGAAGTAGCTATCACGCAAACGCACAACAGCTACGAAAACCGTCCTGTGGTGCATGAGTTCACCCTGGAAGAATTCAAGAAAGATCCACAGGCGCTTCAGAAAGAGCGTGCTGAGGAGATAGGCCACTACTCTGGTCTGCCATGGGAAAAACATGAGCACGAGGGAGAAGCGTTGGCTAACCCTGAAATGGAAGAGAACTACCGTAAGAACGGAACGCTCTATCCTAATCACCCTTACGAAGGTGTGAAGTGGGGTATGTCTATCGACCTTACTACCTGTACCGGTTGCGGTGCCTGTGTGGTAGGCTGTATGGCTGAGAATAACGTTTCGGTTGTTGGTAAATACCACGTACTGAGGGGTCATGAAATGCACTGGATCCGTATCGACCGTTATTACAGCGGTATGCCGGACGATCCGGATACGATCCAGACAGTGTTCCAGCCTATGCTGTGCCAGCATTGCGATGCTGCACCATGTGAGAACGTTTGTCCGGTATCGGCTACGAACCACAGCTCTGAGGGTCTGAACCAAATGGCATATAACCGTTGTATCGGTACGAAATACTGCGCTAACAACTGTCCGTATAAAGTACGTCACTTCAACTGGATGGATTGGAACGGTGCTGATTGCTTTGAAGACAACATTTTTGAAGATGGCCGCCGCGATGACATCAACGACGACCTCACCCGCATGGTGCTGAACCCTGACGTTACAGTACGTAGCCGTGGTGTGATGGAAAAATGTTCATTCTGTGTTCAGCGTCTGCAGGAAGGTAAACTGGCCGCTAAGAAGGCTGGTCACCCGCTGAAAGATGGTGTTGTGAAAACAGCATGTCAGCAGGCATGTCCTACAGATGCTATCACTTTCGGAAATGTGAACGACAAAGAAAGTGCTATCCACAAGCTGCGTAAAGAGGAGCAGGTAGAGCGTACGTTCTATGTACTGGAGAACATCCACACGCTGCCAAACATCAACTATCTGTCAAGGATCCGTAACACGGCCGAGGTAGTTGCAGGCAACGAAAAGCTGGATGGTATGTACACGGAGCATATCTAAGAAAAACAGGACAGAGTAGTTGAATAGATAATAGTTTAAAATGCTGAAAGGCAAGATGCCGGAAACGGAAGCCAGACAGCAACAATGTTTAAAAATACTAATTACGTGCTATGCATATTAAGTACGAATCGTTTGTAAGGGAACCACTCGTTGATGGCAACAAGGATTACCACCAGGTATCGGAAGATATCATCAGTCCTATTGAGCGCAAGCCGGGACGTATGTGGTACATTGGTTTTTTCTTCTCCATAATCCTGCTTTGTTTCGGTATTTTCTCCGTGAGCTGGTCGGTATATTGGGGTCTCGGTACGTGGGGCGTTAACCGTACCATCGGTTGGGGTTGGGATATCACCAACTTCGTATGGTGGATCGGTATCGGTCACGCGGGAACGCTGATCTCCGCGATCCTCCTGCTGTTCCGTCAGGGATGGCGTACAGGTGTGAACCGTGCAGCGGAAGCGATGACCATCTTCGCGGTAATGTGCGCGGGTCAGTTCCCTATCTGGCACATGGGTCGTGTATGGGATGGCTTCTGGGTACTTCCCTTGCCAAATACACGTGGTCCGTTGTGGCCTAACTTCGATTCACCGCTCCTTTGGGACGTGTTCGCGATCTCTACTTACTTCACTGTGTCTTTGTTGTTCTGGTATTCCGGTCTTATGCCTGACTTTGCATTGATACGTGACAGGGCAAAAACAAAACTCCGCAAACGTCTTTACGGTCTGGCATCATTCGGATGGACAGGTACTGCAAAAGGATGGCAGCGTATGGAAGCACTGGCGCTTGTACTTGCCGGTCTTTCTACTCCACTGGTACTTTCAGTGCACACTATCGTATCATTTGACTTCGCTACTTCAGTTATTCCGGGATGGCACACTACCATCTTCCCTCCATACTTCGTGGCCGGTGCGGTATTCTCAGGTTTCGCGATGGTGAACACCCTTCTGGTTATCACCCGCAAGATCCTGAAACTGGAAGCATATATTACTATCGGTCACCTTGAAGCGATGAATAAGATCATCGTTCTGACAGGTTCTATCGTAGGTGTTGCCTACCTTACTGAGTTGTTCATGTCTTGGTACAGCCAGGCATGGGGCGAGATGGAAGCATTCAAATGGCGTATTGTAGGTCCGTATTGGTGGAGCTACTGGGCGATGATGACCTGCAACGTGGTATCTCCTCAGCTCTTCTGGATCAAGAAACTCCGTCGTAACATCCCGTTCACTTTCGTAATGTCTATCGTGGTGAACATTGGTATGTGGTTCGAGCGTTTCGTGATCATCGCTACCTCTACTTACCGCGACTGGATACCGGGCAGCTGGTCATACTACAGCCCTGAGTGGCCTGAAGTAGGTTTCTACCTTGGTACATTCGGTCTGTTCTTTACCCTGTACTTCCTCTTTGCTAAATACTTCCCTGTGGTAGCGGTGCATGAGATCAAATTCGTTCTCAAAACATCAGGCGACAACTACAAGCGTGGTATGCAGCCGATCGAAGAGAAGAGTGCTGAAGAGTTCATTCACGAGCAGGAGCACCATCATGCAGAAGAGCATGCTGAGATGGCTCACCACTAATCGAGGGACGAACGAAAAAACAATATTGAATCTTTACAATAGAATTTTGATAAAAGATGGCTATAAAAAAATTTGCGGTTGCAGCGTATGATGATGAAGCGGTACTGTTTCCTGCAGTAAAAAAAGTTCGCAAAAGCGGCTACAAACTGCATGATGTATACACTCCGTTCGCTGTACACGGACTTGATGTCGAAATGGGCCTCAAGGAAACTGATCTGCATATCGCCGGCTTCATTTACGGTATCTGTGGTACATCTACCGCCGTTGGTTTCATTTCCTGGATATTCACTTCAGATTGGCCGATAGTATATGGTGGCAAGCCACACTTTGCTCTTCCGGCATGGGTGCCTATCACTTTCGAGTTGACGGTGCTTTTCGCAGCCGTGGGTATGACGCTCACATTCTGCTATCTGAATCAGGTAATGCCGGGTGTTAAGAAGCACGTTTTCCATCCGCGCCAGAGCGACGATCTGTTTGTGATGGCTATTGAGCTGAACGAGCATACTCCAGAGGCGGAAGTGATCAAGTTCCTGAAGTCTACCGGAGCCAAAGAAACGTCTGTTCAGACAGCAGAAGAAGGGTGGTGGTATGGCCGTTGGGACAAGCCTGAAGCATATGAGGCACTGAACGCCGGATAATGAGAAGCAGGTACTGAATAATTTGAAACGCAAATAAAAAGAGCCGGAAAAACGGACGTAATAAGCCGGAAAGCCGGAAAATAATATATCAAAGAATTATGAACAAGATCAAAAGCATAGCGGTAGCAAGCCTGGCGTTGACGGTTGGCCTTATGTCGTGCGACTCCGGCGAATTACGTCGTACCCCCGGTCACATATACGCGCCTGATATGACCTACTCGCGCGCATATGATGCTTATACATCTAATCCGAACTTCGAAGATGGTCTTACCAGCCGCAAGCCGGTTGCAGGTACCATCGCCAGGAATAATGAACTTCCTGATCATCTGGTAGAAGGGGATACAAATGCTTACAAAACGTTCACTACATCCCTCCGTTTCAATGAAGCGGAATTGGATGAAGGAAGGCGTCTGTTCAATATCTACTGCGGTATTTGCCACGGTAACAACCTGGATGGTCAGGGTCCGTTGCAGACAAGCGGTAAGTTCGCTTCAATGCCGGCAAACTTCAAAGACGCTAAGTATCTGCACATGTCTGTGGGACAGATGTATGCCGGTATCAAGTATGGTAAGAACATGATGGGATCGTATGCATCTCAGCTCGACATCAAACAGCGCTGGATGGTTATTGCATACATCAAGAAGGTTCAGTCTGAGAATGGCGGTGATCCGTACATTTTCGGTGCAACCACTGCGGCAGCGCCTGCAGTTGCTGAGGCAGCTCCTGCGAAAGAAGAGCCGAAGCATTAATCGAAAGAGAGAATAGAAAAAGTAACAAAAACGAATTTTAATAAAAGTTGCAAACAATGAATGATCGTTTTGAGATACCCGCACGATTGAGGAATACCAGCTTAGCGCTGATAGCGGTTGGCGTGCTTGCCCTGATAGGCGGTATTGCTTCATTACTTACCAGCCATGTAGATACGGAAAGAGCTCGTTTCTGGTCTGTGCTGCTTCATGACAGTGTTTTCTTCACCCTCATTACCGCTGTAAGCATTTTTATTCAGGCTGCAGTTTCTCTGGCTCAGGGTGCATGGATCGTAGCATTCCGCCGTGTTCCGGAGGCGATTGGCGCTAACGTATGGATCTTCGGATCTATTGCTACGGTGGTGTTGTTCGCTATCGTTTTCACTTTCAAAGATTCTCATGGTGTGAACACTATCTTCCCTTGGGTTACTCCTGCTGCGGACGATCACATCATTCACGGTAAGAGTGCGTTTTTGAACAAAGGAATGTTTGTTGGTTTCACGCTGGCAGCTGTTGGTCTTTGGTCTTACTTCGGTATCAAGTTCCGTGCAATGTCAATAGCTCAGGAAAGCGCTCCGAAGAACGATACTAAGATCTATTGGAAAGTGTTCCGTATGTCTGGTGTGTTTCTGCTGGTATACGCGCTTACACAGATGAGCACTATCCCTTGGTTGTGGGTAATGAGTATTGATGCTCACTGGTTCTCTACCTTGTTCAGCTGGTACACATTCGCGAGCGCTTTCGTAAGCGGTATGTCTCTGATCCTTCTGTGGGTGGTTTATCTGAAAAATCAGGGCAACCTTGGTCTTGTGACCACTGAGCACATGCACGATCTTGGTAAGTTCATGTTCGCATTCAGCGTGTTCTGGACATACCTGTGGTTCTCTCAGTACATGCTCATTTGGTACGCGAACGTACCTGAGGAAACAGTATATTTCAAAATGCGTCAGCAGGGTCCTTACAGCATTATATTCTATGCTAACTTCATTATCAACTTTGTAATGCCTATCCTGATCCTAATGGCTCGTCCAAGCAAGCGCAACTATTTCACAGTTACGTTCATGGCTATGGTTATCATCTTCGGTCACTGGTTGGATTACTATCAGATGATTATGCCGGGTCCATTGGGTGGCAATTGGCACATCAACTGGTACGAGATCGGAATATTCATGGGCTTCCTCGGACTACTGATCTTCACTGTATCACGTACGCTGTCAAAAGCATCGCTTGTACCGCACAACAATATACTGTTGAAAGAAACAGCGATACACATTGCATAATCGGGTAACGGGAGACTGAAAATAGGAATTTAAAAAATTAACAAGTAAATACAAGCTGAACGACCATGTCGGGATTAATAATAACATCATTGATCATTCTGGTTTTTGTGATCATCTACCAGATAGGTAAGGCTAGCGAATACGCTGCAATACTGCGTGGAGAAAAGAAAGTAAACGCACAGGTGAATCGTGCGATGGCCTGGCTGCTCGTAGGCACCTTCCTGCTTGGTATGTGGGGAATATGGGAGTGCCACCAGTACTTCAAAGATCTCATGTTGCCTGTGGCAGCTTGCCGCACCGGTGAGAACTATGACTCGATGTTCAATGTAACTATCATGGTTACCGGCATCGTGTTCTTCCTCACTCAGGCTGTTCTTTTCTGGTTCTGCTTCAAATATCAGGATTCAGGCAAACGCTCTTCGTACTTCTTTGCACACAGCAACAAACTGGAGCTTATCTGGACAACTATCCCTGCTATTGCGATGGCTATTCTGGTGGCTATTGGTATCCGTAACTGGTTTGACGTTACTTCTGAGGCACCTGCTGAGGCAACCGCTGTTGAGATAGTAGGCAAGCAGTTCAACTGGATCATCCGCTATCCGGGTAAAGACAAAGAACTTGGTAAAAGGGATTTCCGCAAGATCAATGATGCGAACAATGTACTCGGTCTCGACTGGAGTGATCCGCACAATGCTGACGATATCATTGCTCAGAATGGTGAGATACACATGGTTGTAGGCAAACCGGTAAAATTGATCATCGGTTCACGCGACGTTATCCATGACGTGGGTCTGCCACACTTCCGTATGAAGATGGACGCCGTTCCGGGCATTACCACTACACTGTGGCTGACACCAACGATCACATCAGACTCTATGAAGCTTATTACAAAGAATCCGAACTTTGTGTATGAGATCGCTTGCGATCAGCTTTGTGGAAAAGGTCACTACGCGATGCGTGGAACCATCATAGTGGAAACACAAGCTAAATACGACCAGTGGTTGGCAAAGCAGCAGGCATATTATGCAACTGCTAACCCATCTGCAGCTCCTGCCGCACCTGCAGCAGACAGTGCTGCTACTGCCCCTAAAGCAGAAGCGGGAAAAGAAATATCTATGAAGTAAATCGGATAAAGTAGTAATACAAGCTATAAAAGTGCAAAAATGAACATAGAAGGAATCATTACGGAAGGAGCTCACACAGCGCATGCACACGACAGCGCAGGCGGACATCACGGCCATGAGCATCACGAGCAGCATTTTATCTGGAAATACATATTTAGCCAGGACCACAAAATTATCGGAAAGCAATTCCTGATAACAGGTATCATTTGGGCGATCATTGGTGCCTTGTTCTCGGTGTTCTTCCGCTTGCAGCTTGGTTTCCCCGACTCAACTTTCCCTATTATGGAAAAGGTTTTGGGTGAGTGGGCAAAAGGAGGCAAGCTTTCTCCTGAATTCTACTACGCATTGGTAACCATGCACGGAACCATCCTTGTGTTCTTTGTACTTACCGCTGGATTGAGTGGAACATTTGCGAACCTGCTCATACCTCTGCAGATTGGTGCACGTGATATGGCTTCTCCGTTCATGAATATGCTTTCATACTGGTTCTTTTTTGCTGCCAGTGTGATCATGCTGATCTCGCTGTTCGTTGAAACCGGTCCGGCTTCAGGTGGTTGGACAACCTACCCTCCACTCAGCGCCCTGAAAGAGGCCTCTCTTGGTTCGGGCATAGGTATGGATCTTTGGTTGATGGGTATGTCGTTGTTCGTCATCTCTTCTTTGCTGGGTGGTCTGAACTATATTTCTACTATCCTGAACATGCGTACAAAGGGTATGACAATGACTCGCCTTCCACTTACAGTATGGGCGCTGTTGTTCACAGCCGTACTGGGCGTACTGTCTTTCCCTGTGCTTTTCTCAGGTGTTGTACTCCTGATATTTGACCGTAACATGGGAACAAGCTTCTACCTCTCTGAGATCTTCATAGGTGGTAAGGCGCTTCCGAATATTGGTGGTTCTGCTATCCTTTACCAGCACTTGTTCTGGTTCCTGGGTCACCCTGAGGTGTACATCATCATGCTTCCGGGTATGGGTATGGCATCAGAGGTGCTTTCTACACACAGCCGTAAACCTATCTTCGGATATTTTGCGATGGTGATTTCAATGGTAGGTATCACATTCCTTGCGTTCCTTGTGTGGGCTCACCACATGTTCGTAACAGGTATGAGTCCATTCCTTGGTTCAATATTCGTGTTGCTTACGTTGCTCATTGCGGTACCATCTGCGGTAAAAGTGTTCAACTGGCTTACTACCATCTGGCGTGGTAACATCCGATTCAATCCGCCAATGTTGTTTGCACTTGGATTCGTGTCTCTGTTCATTTCAGGTGGTCTTACAGGTATCTTCCTTGGTAACTCTGCTCTGGACATTCACCTGCACGATACGTACTTCGTTATTGCGCACTTCCACATTGTAATGGGTGTATCTGCCTTCTTCGGCATGTTTGC
The DNA here is from genome assembly GCA_014879545.1 of Chitinophagaceae bacterium. Taxonomy (GTDB): domain Bacteria; phylum Bacteroidota; class Bacteroidia; order Chitinophagales; family Chitinophagaceae; genus Nemorincola. The sequence goes on from JACSRV010000070.1 coordinate 11,409, forward strand.
CGGTGTGTACCACTGGTTCCCTAAGATGTTCGGCAGGTTCATGAACAACACACTGGGATATATCCACTTCTTCATGACATTCATCGGTGCTTACCTGATCTTCTGGCCAATGCACTATGAAGGTATCGCGGGTATGCCACGTCGTTACTACGATTACTCAGCATGGGAGTCATTCAAAAACTTCCAGAGCATCAACGGTTTCATCAGTATCGTTGCTACTGTTGTATTCTTTGCTCAGTTGATCTTCGTTTTCAACTTCTTCTTCAGTATTTTCAAAGGTCGCAAGATGACCACGTTGAATCCTTGGGGATCTACTACACTTGAGTGGACTACGCCAATCAATCCTGGTCACGGTAACTGGGAAGGTGATATTCCTGAAGTTCACCGTTGGCCTTACGATTACAAGGATGATGGTAATGGAAACGACTTCATCCCTCAGACTACTCCTTTGAGGCCGGGTGAGGAAGCGCATTAATACTAATTGAATTCACGTAGACCGCTGCAGATATCTGCAGC
>JACSRV010000236.1 GCA_014879545.1 Chitinophagaceae bacterium
GCCCAACTGGCACGTGGCATGTATGTAGTAAGGTTCAAAGGCGATGATGGTAGCGCTCATTTGGCAAGGATAGTGTTGGAATAATTCAAACTACGATCTTCAGTTAATGGCGCAATGACTCTGAATCATTGCGCCATTTTTTTTTGCGACCAATTATTATGTTACCTTTGAATAATACCCGATTTCTTAACCCAACCGGAGAATTCCTTATGAAAAAAATTACATTACTGGCAGTCATGCTGTTTTTGGCATGCACATCTGCATTACGAGCCATCACAATTTCAGGTGGACCCAACATTTGTATCGGCATCAACAAGACACTTACTATTGACACCTCAGGCGGCACTTGGAGCATCAGCAACCCGGCAGCAGCCACCATTGGAGCTACAACAGGCATCATTACCGGGCTAACAATTGGTTCGGCGACTGTCACCTATGCTGTGGGCACTGCTGTTTTCACCACACCGGTTCTTGTGTATCCTCAGCCGGGCGCCATTACGGGAACCAGTTCTACATGTGCAGGTTCTAATTCTACACTCACAGTCTCAGGGGCAGGTAGCGGAAACTGGACTTCTTCAAACTCATCAGTGGCTTCAATTGGCACCGGCTCCGGAACGCTCACCGGCGTATCGCCGGGTACTGCTACCATCACCTATACCAGAACAATCTCCGGATGTTTCGTTACACGCACACAAACGGTACTTACAACTCCTTCCGCTATCAGCGGGTCATCCGCTATGTGCGTGGGTACCACACAAACACTTACCAGTACACCCGCCGGTGGGACATGGACACGTTCAAATGGAACCGTAGCATCTATTGGTGCTTCAAGCGGCATATTCAACGCCCTTGCGGCGGGCAGCACAAACGTTGTCTATACATTAACGGGTGGCTGCAATACCAGCAGGTCATTTTCTGTGATAAACCTCCCTGCGGCCATTACCGGCACTACAAATACCTGTGTCGGCAACACAACTACACTTGCCTCGGCCTCATCTGGCGGCACATGGACGTCAGCTACAACATCTGTTGCAACCATTGGCAGCACTACAGGTGTGGTGACCGGAAGTGCGCCCGGAACCTCTGTTATAACATATACAATGGGAACAGGTTGCACCAGAACCACAACTGTCAACATAAGTGCGGCTATCGGTGCAATCGCGGGAACTTCTGTTATCTGCACCGGGCAATCAGCAACACTCACCAATGCTACATCAGGTGGAACATGGAGCAGCAGTAACACAGCAATAGCCACAGTGGGCATGTACAGCGGAATCGTCTCCGGTATGGCCGCAGGTACAGCAACTATATCCTATCGATTGTCGGGCTGCCTTGCCAGTGCGGTTATCACCATCACTGCAACACCCGGTGCCATAACTGGCAACGCGAATGTTTGTAAAGATGCCTCCACCCCATTCATACACACAATCACGGGCGGATCATGGTCAAGCAGCAATACATCCGTCGCTACAGTAAGTTCATCATCCGGCATCGTAACAGGTGTTAATACCGGAGTCGCTACCATCTCCTATTTCGTAAGTCCGGGCTGTTACGTCACTAAAACGATCGGTGTAAATCCTCTGCCAAACAATATTTACGGCGACTCGACGACTTGCCCCGGCTCCTATCTATCATTTACAAATACAACGCCGGACGGCACGTGGAGTAGCAGCAATACCACCGTCGCGACTATAGGATCTGCGTCTGGCATCGCGAATGGCTTAACTGCCGGCACCAGCATAATTTCCTACACCAAAACCACAACGGGATGTTTTAAAACCAAACTGATCACGATAAACGCAGGCACAGTAACAATTAGCGGCTCTTTGACATTTTGTACAGGAAACACATCAGCACTTTCAGCGTCACTATCGGGCGGATCGTGGAGTAGTTCTAACCCAACGATCGCTACAATTAATCCAACTTCGGGCCTGGCAACAGCTGTCAGTACGGGTACAAGCACTATAAGTTACACGCTGCCGGGTGGTACATTGACTACTGCAATAGTCACCATAAATGCAACCCCGACAATAGTCGGCTCGTCAACATTATGTATTTCATCAGTAGTATCTCTGACCGCAACACCGTCAGGAGGAACCTGGAGCAGTAGTGATGCTTCTGTGGCAACAGTTGGAACGTCAGGTAAGGTAACGGGAATATCTGCCGCAACTGCCTATATAACTTATACTTCGGAAAATGGATGTTTCTCCACTACAAACGTAACAGTTGGAAGCACCACGGCACCGAATATTGGATGTGTAAAAGATGGTGAACCACCTGTATTTTATTTCCGAAACACTTATGGATTTTCAGGTGTTTCAGTAACATATACAGCAACCATACAAAAAGTCGTCGCAGGTGTCACCGTCAACACGATACCGGATGTATCTGCCACTCCTCTTGCGATTTCCGCCACTGCATTGTCTGAAACAGCAATTCCGATTGCAGATATCAACGGACTTGCTTATGATAGTTCTTTCCCTACTAACTGGAAGATAATCGGTTTCAAAAAGAAATTTGTGCATTACTCCGGATGCACATGGGTACAAGAGTGTACAATGTCACGCCCCAACGACATTTCCCCAACGATATCGTCGCTCAGCGAATCTGTAATTACGATACGCTCCAACCCTACCACCGGCCAGTTGTCGATGGAAGCGTCTGTATCCGGCGAACTGTCAATCCTCACTATTGATGGCCGTATCGTTGCGTCCGAATCCCTTGTAAAAGGCACCAACCACATCACCCTGCCGGCCCAACTGGCACGTGGCATGTATGTAGTAAGGTTCAAAGGCAATGATGGTAGTGCTCATGTGGCAAGGATAGTCCTCGAATAAGATCAATTTTTATTTATGTACTGTATAGCCTCCGAAAATTCGGAGGCTATATTTTTTCCCTGGAGGTATTCATCCCATTACATGTCTTGTTAACGACAACCTTTGCGTAAATTGCCGACAGTTACATCCGGGTACCCATCAATTAATTCTCAGAAAATGAAAAAACTTGTTCTTGCCGGCTTCCTTTCGTTCGGCTCTCTGATAAGCAGCACTCAGGCGCAGAACGCACCAAATGCCGCGAAAATGTCGGCATTCACGCGTCAGTATCTATTCGAAGCCGCCCGAGCTAATGGCAAGACATTAGTGCCCGGATACGTATATAAATTCATAGGGGGCCAAACTTTCATCAGCGCCTTCATAAGGGTGAACAGCACCGTCGATGAGAATGCCATCACCTCGCTGGGCGCACATACCGGAACCAAGGCCGGGAACGTTTGGACCGTACAGATCCCGGTTGAAAAAGTAAAGGAATTCACAACGATCGCAGGCATTACGCACATAGACCTTGATATGCCCGTTGGCCCTACACTCGATCAGGCACGCAAAGCAACAAAAGCTGATTCAGCCCAAAAAGGCTATAACCTACCCACAATGATGACCGGAAAGAACGTCGTTGTCGGTGTCATCGACGCTGGTTTTGACATGCGGCACCCTACCCTATTCGATACCCTGCACAGCACGTACAGAGTGCGCAGGGTGTGGAAACAAAAGAATGCTGGGACTCCACCTGCAGGCTACAGCTACGGACAGGAACTTACCGATCCTTATGTCATCATGACTTCAGGCACCGACACGCCAATTACCTCACATGGTACCCATGTTGCAGGTATTGCCGCGGGCTCGGGCTTTGGCAGCGCATCCAACAATCGCTATCGCGGCATGGCATACGAGAGCGACCTGGTTTTGGTAGGCATTATGCCGGCGCCCTACCAGTGGGCTATGCCGGGCACGTCAGATATCATTGACGGGATGAATTACATTTTCACCTATTCTGCTTCTGTATTCAAGTCAGCCGTTGCCAACCTCAGTTGGGGCAGCAGCATTGGCCCGCACGACGGCAATTCGTTTTTCAGTCAGGCTTGCGACGCGCTTACCGGCCCAGGCCGTATATTCGCCTGTTCTGCCGGCAATAACGGTGGCGATACCATCCACCTGCAAAAGACCTTCACTGCTTCAAACAATACCGTAAGCACATTTGTGACCTTCTCTCCCTATCTCGCGGCCGACAATCAACGTACCTGGCTTGACGTTTGGGGAGACACAGCCAAAAGCTTCTGTCTCAATTTCCGCCTCTTCAACGGCCCTTCAGCAATAGACTCAACTGTAAGTCTTTGTATGGCCGACACCACAACCTCCTTCAACCTCGTCGGATCGAATGGCGATACCTGTTTTATCACCGTTTCTATGGTTGCCAACGAATACAACGGAAAGCCGCATGCATTCCTGTCTTTCTACAGCCGTGTCCCCGACAATATCTGCCTCACAGCAACCGGCACTTCAGGCACTATAAATATGTGGGAGGGTTATGTGTTCCCACCCACAGGATACTATGGGCAACTAAAAAAACTCGGATACCCGTTTGCCGTAAGCGGCGACACCCGCATGACCACGTCCGACTACAGCAGCACACATTCAGCCATTTCTGTCGGTGCATACACCAGCAAAGCAGGTTTCACCAACATCAGCGGCGCCAGCCTTGGCTACCCCGGTGCTGTGGTTGGGCGCATTGCTCCGTTCTCAAGTATGGGTCCTACCGCAGACAATCGCATGAAACCAGACATCACCGGTCCTGGATTTGCACTGGCATCCGGCGTCAGTTCTTACGATACCAGTTATGCCCCCGGCGGTGACAACTATAATGCAGTTATCAGTAAGGTAACTATGAGTGGCCGCGACTACCCCTATGCTATGGCTGCCGGCACTTCAATGTCATCACCGGCCGTGTCTGGCATCATCGCGCTTATGTTGCAGGTAAATCCGCTCCTCACCCCCGACTCTGTTAAGAAGATCATGCGCATCTCTGCAATCACCGACGGTTTTACAGGAACCATCCCTGCAACCGGCAGCAACACCTGGGGATGGGGCAAGATCAATGCCTATAAAGCCCTGCGATACATGACGCAAACCACCGAAGTCGAAAATACCCTCGACAAAACCGGGCTCGATTGCATTCTGTACCCCAACCCTTCCACAGGCAACTTCTTTGTAAACTTCCTCAGTAACAAGGCCGACATATTAACCATTTCCGTTTCCGATATTGGCGGACGGGTAGTTTACAGTCGTTCAATGCCTGTTACTGCCGGTGGCAACACACTGCAGATCGCCGCAGACAACTTGCCCAAGGGATTATACTTCACCCGCATTTCCAACTCCGAAAACAAGATCAAGGTGATCAAAACTATAATTCATTAGTTTTCAGATGTTTGCCATTCGGGTTTTGTTTTCAAACTGTCAGTTATTTTGATTTATAACAAAATACTTGCAATTCCCACCTATTTGAGTTAACTTAACGGTGTAAATTCGCAGTCCTTCAAAATCATATCTCCCCGATAGTTTCTTTGGCTGCAGGATGATTTAATAACTATTAGTTAATTATTTGTGTATGGGTGTTGTCAGTAGTAGTACTAAACTGAATCTTAAGAAAGAATTACAGCAATATTTCGGATTTGATAATTTCAAAGGTGAGCAGGAGAAGATCATAAAGAGCATCCTCAGCGGTAAAGACACTTTCGTTATCATGCCTACCGGTGGCGGTAAATCTTTGTGCTACCAGCTCCCTGCATTGGTAAGCGAAGGTGTTGCGATAATCGTCTCTCCCCTCATCGCACTAATGAAAAATCAGGTCGATCTGATCAGGGGATACAGCTCGAGCGATAATATTGCGCACTTTCTCAATTCCACACTCAGCAAAGCACAGCAAAAAAAGGTCAAGGCCGATCTTACTGAAGGCAAGACCAAAATGCTCTATGTTGCACCCGAGACACTTACCAAACAAGAGAACATTTCGTTCTTCTCAGATCTTCAGATCTCTTTCATAGCCGTCGATGAGGCGCACTGTATCTCAGAATGGGGACACGATTTCCGTCCTGAATACCGTAAACTTCGAGACATGATCGATATGATCAACCCCGAGCTTCCTATCATTGCACTTACCGCTACTGCAACACCTAAAGTGCAGGATGACATCGTTAAGAATCTGAATTTAAGAGAACCAAACATATTTATTGATTCTTTCAACCGCGCGAACCTTTATTACGAGATCGTTCCGAAGTCATCGAAAGAACAGACACTCAAAAGCATCGTAAAGTTCATAAATACGATGAAAGGGAAGAGCGGCATCATTTACACGCTCAACCGTAAGACCACCGAAGAACTAGCTCAAACGCTGCAGGCCAATGGCATCAGTGCTGTCGCTTATCATGCGGGCCTTGAAGCCGCAGTGCGCTCTCAGCGTCAGGACCAGTTTCTGATGGAAAAAGTAGATGTAATCGTAGCTACCATAGCATTCGGCATGGGTATAGATAAGCCCGATGTTCGCTTTGTGATTCACTACAACATCCCTAAGTCGCTTGAGAACTACTATCAGGAGACCGGACGTGCCGGCCGCGACGGTATGGAAGGCAAATGCCTGCTATACTACTCGCACAAAGACGTTCAAAAGCTGGAACACCTGATGCGCGACAAGCCACTCAGCGAACGAGAGATGGGCGCACAGTTGATCTCCGAGACACTTGCCTACGTGGAAAGTGGCGTATGCCGCAGAAAACTGTTGCTGCACTACTTCGGTGAAGAATACAAAAAAGAAAACTGCGGCAATTGCGACAACTGTAAGAATCCTAAAGAGAAACTCGAAGTTAAAGACAGTATCAAGATCACCCTCGATGCGATCAAAGAGCTCGATGAGCGCTTTGGTATAGAATATGTTGTGAATGTGATACTGGGTAAGGCAAACCCGCAGATACATACCTTCCGCCACGACAAACTAAAGTCGTTCGGCGCCGGACTGGTGATGGGCATGGATGCCAACTTCTGGAACTCACTCATCCGCCAAATGATGCTGGAAGGCATGATCCGCAAAGACATTGAAGAGTATGGTCTGCTCAAGATCACAGAGAAAGGGCAGAAATTCCACAAGAAACCCTACTCTATCATGGTGGCACTCAACCACAATTACGAGGACGCCAACTTCGACGATGAAGATGCAGGTGGCCCCGCCGGAGGCACTGCCACCACCGACCCCGTTCTTTTCGAAATGCTCAAAGACCTGCGCAAGCAGGTGGCACGCGAAAAAAATCTGCCTCCATTCGTCATCTTCCTCGAAAATTCGCTGGAAGACATGGCTACCAACTACCCTACAACCCTCGAAGAGTTGGAAAAGATTCAGGGCGTAAGTAAAGGAAAGACCCTCCGCTACGGCAAGAAGTTCGTAGAGCTCATTGCCAAATATGTAGAGGAGAACGATATCACCAAGCCCGATGATTTTGTCATGAAAAGCGTGGTGAACAAGAGCGGCATGAAAGTCTTCATTATTCAGAACATCGATAAGAAGATCCCGCTTGAGACCATTGCTAAAAACAAAGGACTTAGCCTGCCAGATCTGCTACTGGAAATGGAAACCATTGTCGCCAGCGGCACCCGCCTGAACCTCGACTATTGCCTGGAACAGGAACTGGACGAGAACGAACAGGAAGACATCTTCGACTTCTTCCGCAACAGTGCCGACGACAATATGGACGAGGCCTACGAAGAGTTCAAAGACCGCGATGTGAGCATAGAACATCTCAAAATGATGCGCATCAAGTTCATGAGCGAATATGCTAACTAATATCTTTCTAAAGTAAACAGCAGATACAGAAATGGTGAACAGACCCGTGTGGGAAGAACTGACAAAAGAAATGACGGCCGCAGGCGCAACGCTTGTGGCCGTTTCTAAAACAAAACCCTCGTCAGACATTCAGGAGCTTTATGACCTTGGCCAGCGCCACTTTGGCGAGAACTATGTGCAGGAACTGGTTGCCAAACACGAGGAACTGCCCAAGGATATCATTTGGCACTATATAGGTCACCTTCAGTCTAACAAGGTGAAGTATCTGGCGCCGTTCGTACACATGATACATGCCGTCGATAGCTTCAGGTTGCTGGAAGAGATCAATAAACAGGCAGCAAAACACAACCGCACCATAGACGTATTGTTGCAGATGTACCTTGCCGAAGAAGAGACCAAATTCGGCATGGACGAAAAAGAGATACTATCCCTGCTCGACTATTATACCGCACAAAGACCACAACTGCAGAATATTCGCATTTGCGGACTAATGGGTATGGCATCGAACACCGATAACGAGCAGCAGATAAGCGACGAATTTCGCCGCCTCTGCAATTTCTTCACCCACCTTGCCGACACTACTTTCTTCAATCAGCCTCATTTTGCTGTAAAGTCAATTGGCATGAGCTCCGACTACAAACTGGCGCTTGCGCAAGGAGGCAACATGGTACGCATTGGCAGCATGCTGTTCGGCAGCCGCAACTATTCCTGAGCCAATGCCGTAGGAAGACCGTCCAGACTCTTTCGGTTATTGTCGTTGCGATACTCAGCCAATCCGTCAGCTCCTTTTTTAGCTACCCATTTCCATGCATGGTCACGCTCGCCTGCGTAATCGTATAACGGCACGCTGTAGCCGCAGGAAGTCTGCACTTTTTGCACCTCCGCCACAATCACCTGCCTGATGCCCGGCAGGTCGCCGAACAAAGCCGACAATTCCGGCCATTCAGGGTGCGACGGAAGCACGGTATAGCCCCGGCCATATAGCCGCAGGATATTGGGCGCACCATCGAAAGCGCAGAACATAATAGTGATACGGCCATTCTCCAGTATATGCGCCGATGTCTCATTGCCACTGCCCGTTATATCCATATAGGCAACCTTATTGGGGCTTAGCACCCTGAAACTATCCAACCCCTTGGGCGACAGATTGATATGCCCATCGGCCGACAATGGCGCTGTGGACACAAAGAACATCTTCTGATGTGCAATAAACTTGGCGTGGGCATCCTGAATGCTATCGGAGAACTTTGACATGGTGCCGCAAAAATAAGGTTGTTGCCCCACCCTGCATGACCAAAAAAGAAATCTAAAACAATGAAACATTTATTTGGTAGGGAATTTTCCTTAACCTACCTTTGCACCCTCACAGCGCGAGGTAGAGCAGCGGTAGCTCGTCGGGCTCATAACCCGAAGGTCATAGGTTCGATCCCTGTCCTCGCTACCAAAGAGGGGAACTGCAAATTTTCATTGCAGTTCCCCTTATTATTTTCCCCCAAAAACCTTGATACACGTACAAAGTAGCGGAATGCTTCGTTTACTTTTGGGGTTCGACACTCGTCCTTTTTGCGATTGTAGTACACACCCTCTGGAAATAGCAAATATTGGAGTTCCTGTTTATCGTTGTAATCAGCGGAACCCCATTCTGGAGCGAGTTTCGAGGATGCTCGGAAGGCAGTATCTATATAAATATCAAGGTTCGACACCTTATTTCCGTATTTTGCCCTTTCCTTCTCAATTTGCTTCCTCTCATCAAGGAATTTGGCTTTGAATTTGTCGAACATTTCCTTGGTTATTTCCTCCAGCACATACCGTTCTTCCAGTCGTTCCAGCTTCTTATCTACCTCAGATAACTGTCCTTCAATGTTATCAATACTCTCCTCATTGCGCTCGTTCTGCGTGTTGTAGTCAGCTATCATTTGCTCCCTGATGAGGTACTGCATTGCTTCATCAAATTCAAGTGTGTATTCCACCAGTTTTTCGGCAAAGCGGTCATTTAATGTCTCCGCCCTCATATTGCATTTGCAGCCTTTGGTGTTGCACTTGTAATAATACTTCTGGTTTTTGTAAGCCTTGTACGCTCTTAAAAACTCTCCGCAATCATCGCATTTATAAAAACGCTTTAAGGGAATATCTTCATTTTCTGGATTGATACGATACCCTTGTTTGTTCTCAGAAAGTACGTCATTGGCTGCGAGGAACATTTCCTTTGATACCATTTTCTCATGGTTGCCCTCTATCACCTGCCCTTCTAAAGCTGTATGAACCATTAGCCCACAATAGAATGGATTACGGAAGAATGCCGACATTCTTTGATTGCTGATCTTTAGTCCTTGCGCCGCCAGCCTTTGAATTATCTCCTCACTGGAAACCTTTTCATTCACTTTCCAATGAAACGCTTTCCTGAGCAGCTTGCCTTCCCTATTAAGCATAATAGACCGTTTACCATTGGTCTTGATGATGTCATAACCAATAGGTGGTGCGGTAGGCCATTCACCGCGAAGCAGCATCTCTTTAACACCTGCCATGCATTTCTCCCTGCGTTGCTGGTTCTCATACTCGCTAAAGATGAACTGTATGTTCTGTTGCAGGCTACCACTTGCAGTTGATGCATCTGTAGGCTGTGTTACGGAACAAACCACTATACCCTGCTTCTTTAGCTGCTCGGCTATATAGATTGCGTTTGCACCAGAACGGCTGAACCTATCCACACTGTACACGATAATGTACGAAATTTTCTCCCTGCTTTTCTTCAGAAAAGAGAGCATGTTATTAAACTGTTTTCTCTCATCTGTCTTAGCACTTTCAAATGTGCCACCATAGTAACCCATGATTTGCAGGTTTCCTTTTTTAGCAAATATTTCACAAGCCTTCTTCTGTGTATCAAGGCTTAGGTTATTGTCTGCTTGCTCTTTGGTAGAGACGCGGGTGTAAATAACGCAGTTACTGCCTTTAGCTTTTGTTTTATGTGAGCCTTTGGCAAAGGTTTTAAAGAGTGTGATGTCGCTCATGCTGCTTTAGTTAGTTGATTATCAATATGTAATGCAATTTTCTTGCCAGACTTTTGGCGTTTTGAAACTACATTATAAATAAACCGGGTATATCTCTTGATTGTGTCTATCAAATTAGCTACCTGTTCATCTGTATAGTGTTTAAATCTCTCAAATTTTCTTACCTCCTCCGGGGTAATGTCATGTCTCCTGTCATACGAATTTAAGCCATTCTGTTTTTTCATTGTCCGTGTTTTTTTCTTAGTTAAACCACTGTTCGTTAGACTTGACAAGCACATGGTTTTGGGCCATGTGCTTGTCAAGCAATTCCCTAAATACCCTGTTAGTTGATAAATTCGTAGTGCAGGACTTCTTCTGCATCTTGAAGGTCAGAAATCTGCTGTACCTGGGCTAAGTCGCTCGGATCATAATCCACCTCAATGACGACTGCATCATCATCCGTTCCCACAATGCAGTTAGCGAACTCTGATTTTTCCATTATCTCCGCTACTTGCATAATGCCTACAGGGTCAATCCAAAATTGAATACTCTTTGTAAATGTACTTTCACTCATGCGTTTTGTTTTTTTGCTTTTTTGTTTTCTAATCGTTTTCTGTTCCCTTTTTCTTTGCTACTGGTTAAGATGTATCATTCATAGTCCTTAGTTTAAAACGTGTACTTGATTTCTGTTAAGCTACGACCATCGCATACTGCCCATGTCCTCATTTGGGACAAACAGGACAGTTTATTCACCACAATCCCTGTTTATCTATTACAATCCCTGTTTGGCACACTTAGTCGTTCCTTCAGCAAGCGATTATACCCGCAGCTATGCAAAGTTCCGGCAGCGCAAAAGGCTGCCTTTACGATTTTGAATGTTTCTATACGATTATGTAAAAGATTAAACGTTTGTACACGATTTCCGACCATTTTGAGCCAAAGCTACAATGCCCGAAAACCCTGCTTTCCGTATCCGGGCGTAAATCCGGCGTTCCTTTGCGATATTTACCGATACTGTTCGATATTTTACAAAACCCATCATTCTCCTGCGAAAACTTTCAAATTCTTTTAAAAACAGACGTTCATCCCAACAGTTGCTCATCTTTACTATTGGTCGGCTGATAACAGAAACTTTGGTGAAAATCCATAGTATGTATACTACAAATAGCGCACCGAAAAAATGAGGCTGGCAGACCATTTCAGACGTTTCAAATGAAATCTAAGGATGTTCTAATT
>JACSRV010000176.1 GCA_014879545.1 Chitinophagaceae bacterium
GTTTATAAAATCCCCTTCTTCCACGAAAATTTTTCTCGCCAAAGTGCGCACTTCTGTGTGGTTGATCTCAACATTTGTGGCTAAAGCCACTCGGTTCCGGCCCTGTATTAGCAGCTTTTACGTCCGGTGTTGCTCGGCCTGGGGTGGTGTCTGTTGCCCCTGTGTTATCTACCCGTGAAAAGGTGCGGCTGGCGGTTACTTTTACACGCCATTTATATTATCTTTACGGAAATTTTGACTGCAAAACTGTTCACATGAAGAAATTGCTATTGGTTGGTGCTGCTGCGCTGGTTGTCTTTTCAGGTTGTTACAAGAAAGAAGTAGCCCCCGAGTCTAGTGCAAAGACCCTCACTACTACCAAGTGGGTCATTGACAAGCATGTGCCCATTAAAGCGGGTGGCGAATGTGCCATAGCATCAGAGATAGTATTAAATGCCGATAGCACGGGCTATTACGTGTACCCCACTAAGTGCGCATCCGATGATGCAGATACACTCCGTTTTAACTGGCGTCTGTCGGCCGAGGAAGCCAACATGTATTACACAAACGTTGGTGGCGACCCCAATTTCAGGGTCGTAGTCGGTATCTCAGATTACCGCTACGATGCGCTCGAACTCCGTTGTCAGACCAAGTACAAGAACCGTTACCTGGATGGCATCTTTGTGGCAAACGGAACACGATAATCTATCGGCACACAACTATAAATAAGTGTTGAGAAAGGTTTTACAGACTCATTAAATACCATATATTTGATCAAATGTTCAATATGAAACTTACTTTACCTGTTCTTTTGTTCTCTTCGGTGCTTTTCACTGCCTCTGCCGATGCGCAGGTGAAGCACATCAAAACGATCTGTGGCACGGGTACCGGCGCATTCAGCGGCGATGGTGCTGCGGCTACCGGTGCCGAGTTGCATGGTCCTTACTGTGTTTCGGTAGATGCAACTGGCAGCGTGTACATCCTTGACAAGAACAACTTCAGGATCAGGAAGATATTTTCCTCCGGTATCATTGTGACAATAGCCGGTACAGGTGGCTTGGGCAGCACCGGCGACGGTTCGCTCGGCACATCTGCCGAGCTGAGGCCCTACGGCATGGCGGTAGACAAGAACAGGAACGTGTATGTGGCTGACGCTGCTTTTCACAAGATCCGCAAGATCAATACTGCTGGTATCATCTCTACCTATGCAGGTACAGGTGTCATAGGCTCCACCGGCGATGGTGGCGCTGCTATCTCAGCTACATTCAATGGCCCTTACGGACTGGCAACCGATGAGGCAGGTAATCTGTACGTGGCTGATGGTCTGGCAAACGTCGTGCGCAAGATCAGCGCGGCAGGTGTTATCACCCGTTTGGCGGGCAACGATACTGCAGGCTTCGCAGGCGACGACGGACCGGCCTACATGGCGCGTCTCGATTCTCCCTATGCAGTAGCTGCCGACAGGAAAGGTAATGTGTACATCTCTGATATGATGAACAACCGCATTCGCCGCGTAGATGCTTCAGGCATCATCACTACCTACGCAGGTACTGGCGTTAAAGGTTATTCTGGCGATGGCGGTCCCGCGGCATTGGCCGAACTGGACCGTCCTGCAGGTCTGGCAACAGACACACTTGGCAATCTCTACATTGCCGATGCCGACAACGATGTGATCCGCATGGTCGATACCGCCGGTGTCATCACTACGGTAGTAGGTAACGGTACTCCCGGTTTCGGTGGCGACCTCGGTCCGGTAAATGGTTGCAACCTGCACACGCCCTTTGGTGTAGCTGTAGACAAATATGGCGAGATCTACATTGCCGATGCCAACAACCAGCGCATCCGCAAGACCTACACAACGGTGGGTGTGAACGAGGTGCCTCTGAGTACAACAGTCGATCTGTTCCCTAATCCTGTAAAAGATAAGTTCTCTGTTGCTGGTCTCGAAACTGCCGATGTCGTCAGTGTGTTTGATGTTACAGGCAAGCCTGTGACCACTGCCACACAAGTGCGCAAAGGAAGCGAAATGGAGGTGAACCTCTCGGGATGCGCATCAGGCATCTACCTGCTGCGGGTAACAGACGCGTCGGGAAACAGCAAAGCCGCAACAAGGCTTGTAAAGGAGTAAACAACTCCGCGTAAGGTTTAACACGAAATTCATTCAGCTACAAAGCTTTGCGTACACCCCGATGAGGGGTGTACGTTTTGTATAAAACAGGTGGAAGCCGAAGGGCTGGTCACCAACAACAATATTCGATAGGAGAGATATTTTATGGAAATAAGTAAGAATTTTCAGCATAAAGAGGGAGAGAAAAAGTGGTACGGACACTGGAACGGATCAGGCTATTTCAAAAGCACACCCGATGACCGTCCCGCATATACAATCGTGATACCACCACCCAATGTAACGGGTGTGTTGCACATGGGCCATGCCCTCAACAACAGCGTTCAGGATATACTCATTCGCCGCGCCAAAATGACCGGCTACAATACTTGCTGGGTGCCCGGCACAGATCACGCCTCCATTGCCACAGAAGCAAAGGTGGTGGCCATGCTGCGCGAGCGTGGTATAGACAAAAAGACGCTCTCTCGCGAGGAGTTCCTGAAATATGCATGGGAATGGAAAGAGAAGTATGGCGGCATCATTCTGAACCAGTTAGAGAAGCTGGGTTGCTCACTCGATTGGGACCGCACCTCCTTCACCATGAACGATGACTACTACGCCGCTGTGATGCGGGTGTTCGTAGATTTATATGAAAAAGGTATGATCTACCGTGGGGTGAAGATGATCAACTGGGACCCCAAGGCCAAGACTGCTCTGAGTGATGAGGAGGTGATCCACAAACAGACCAACTCCAAATTATACTACGTTCGTTACAAGATCGACGGCGAGGCCGATGAATACATTACCATAGCAACGGTGCGCCCCGAGACAATACTCGGAGATACTGCTGTGTGTGTGCATCCTGAAGATGAGCGTTATGCTCACCTCAAAGGTAAGTATTGCTTCGTGCCATTACTGAACCGTAGGGTGCCTATCATTTTCGACGATTATATCGACCGCGAGTTTGGTACAGGTGCTCTGAAGGTGACACCTGCTCATGATATAAATGACTACAACCTGGGTCTGAAACATGGTTTGCAGGTGGTTGATACTTTGAACGAAGACGGCACAATGAGCGAAGCCGCGCAACTTTATGTGGGGCTCGACCGTTTTGTAGTACGCAAACAGATCGTAGAAGACCTGCGCACTGCCGGCAATCTGGTAAAAGAAGAAGATTACAGCAATCAGGTAGGCTTTAGCGAGCGCACCGATGCTGTTATAGAACCACGCCTCAGTATGCAGTGGTGGTGCAACATGGCTGAATTGTCTAAGCCTGCACTGTCCGCTGTTATGGACGATGAAATCGAATTCCACCCGGCCAAGTTCAAGAACACCTACCGCCATTGGATGGCCAATATCAAAGATTGGTGCATCAGCCGTCAGTTGTCATGGGGTCAGCGCATACCGGCCTGGTACGATACCGAGGGTGGTATGTACGTTGGGCTCAATGCCGATGAAGCTCACGCTAAGTACGCAAAGCAGAAACCCGAACTGGCTGCCAAACAGCCTCAGCTCAGGCAAGATGATGATGTGCTGGATACATGGTTCAGCAGTTGGTTGTGGCCTATGCAGGTATTCCATTGGAACGAAGATCCCACCAATAAAGACCTCGCTTATTATTATCCTACCAGCACATTGGTTACCGCGCCCGAGATCATCTTCTTCTGGGTAGCGCGTATGGCAATGGCCGGTTACGAGTTCCTGGGCAAAAAGCCGTTCGATAAGGTGTATTTCACCGGTATCGTACGCGACAAGCAGGGACGTAAGATGAGTAAGTCGCTCGGCAACTCTCCCGATCTGTTGGAACTTATAGATATTCATGGTGCCGATGCGGTTCGTTTCAGCGTTATGATCTCTTCACCCGCCGGCAACGACCTGTTGTTCGACGAGTCGCAACTGGAGCAGGGTAGTTTCTTCTGCAACAAGATGTGGAACGCCATGAAGCTGGTGAAGATGTGGGAAGGCCGCTGTGCCGATGGTGTTGATGACAGCAATGTTCAGTTCGCGCTTAATTGGATGGAAGCACGCCTCGCCGAGGTTTCGAACGAGCTCACCGATATGATGAAGGACTTCCGGCTGAGTGAAGGTCTGAAGACGATCTATTCACTGATATGGAACGACTTCTGTTCGTGGTACCTCGAATGGGTGAAGCCGGGAATGGAACAGCCAATATCACGCAAGGTGTACGAGCAGACCATCAGCATTTATGAACGCCTGTTGCAGTTGCTGCACCCGTACATGCCGTTCATCACGGAGGAGATCTACCACCTGCTGCGCGATCGTGCTGCCGGTGATGACCTTATCGTGAAGCAGTTGCCTGCCGTTGTTGTGCCCGATGCAGCTGTCCTCAAGGGCGGAACCATGCTGCAGGAGCTCATCACAGCCATTCGCGACACACGCAATAAGAACAAACTGAAGCCTAAGGATACCATCAAGCTCTGGATCCAGACTGCCGATGAAGCATACTACACAACTATAAAAGACATATTGGGTCGCCAGGTAAATGCAGAGCAAGTGGCATTCACCAAAGAAGCGGTTCAGGGTGGTATCTCCATTGTCGTGCAGACAGATAAGCTGTACATAGAAGCGGCTGCTGCTACCATAGATACTTCAGCTCAGAAAGCTGAGATGGAGAAAGAGATCGTATACCTCGAGGGTTTCCTCGTATCGTTGGATAAGAAGCTCGGCAACGAACGTTTTATGGCCAATGCCAAGCCAGAGGTGATAGAGAACGAGCGCAAGAAGCAGAACGACGCCCTGGCAAAGATCAAGACATTAAAAGAGAGTATCGCACTCCTCGGCTAAGCCAACGGAACATGCCAAAATATAAGAGCGACCTCGAAGGAGGTCGCTCTTATGTGTCTGAAGACGTAGGTGCTTTAGTTGCCCAATACAGGCAGCTCAATATTTGAAGGGTACTTGCTGTTAGTGTAGATCCGTATGAGCGACGACACAAAGTCCTCTTCGCCACAGGTATAGATGTTGACAAACTGCTGTGGATTGCGGTCGGCCAGCGGGAACCACGTGCTCTGTATCTGTACCATCAGTTTGTGGCCCTTTCTGAAAACGTGTGCTACATCAGGCAGTTGGTAAGAAACCTCTGTTACGCGACCGGGTATGAAGGCCTCGGGATAGGTGAAGCTCTTGCGGTAGCGCCCGCGCATGATCTCGCCACGCACCAGCATCTGGTAGCCACCCATAGGGTAGCTCTTTCCGTTGCCAGTTCCGTCCACCGAGTCGGTGTAGGAGAAGTCATCAGGAAACACATCGATCAGCTTCACCACAAAGTCGGCATCGGTGGTAGATATGGACGTGAACAGATTGGCGATAACAGGTCCCGTAACCGTCATGTCGTTCTGCAGCGTCTTTGAGGTGAAAGTAAGCACGTCTGGGCGGCGCGAGGCAAAGCGTTGGTCATCGGTCATATACTCTGCTGTGCGGCCTGCATGTACGTCTTCGGTATAGGGTACCGGTTTAGAAGGGTCGCTGGTGTACTCCTTGTAGCCCGTTGTGTTTACAGGTTCAGTAGCCGATAGCGAGCCATTAGCCTGCAGGTAGATCTTCTTGTTGTGCGCCTGTGCCGGTGGCCATTTATCGAAGGTGCGCCATGTGTTAGTGCCTGTAAGGAAGATACTGGCCTCCGGTAGATTGCTCAGGTCGCCTATGCCACGCAGGTGGTGCTCGAAGTACGGGATCTCGATGTTCTCCTGATACCAGTTGGACGTTTTGCTCCCGAAGCGCACATTGCCCAGGAACTCGCCCGTGCCGCGTCCCCAGCCACCATGGCTCCACGGACCCATTACCAGCTTGTTGTTGTTAGGGGTCTTCTGCTCTATTGCTTTGTACAGCTCCCATGCGCCAAAGCAATCTTCTGCGTCAAACAGGCCGCCCACAACAAGCGTGGCGGTGTTTGCCGGTATATGTTGCACATGGTTGCGCACATTACGCACCTGCCACCATTGGTCGTAGTTCGGGTGTGCGTAAAGCTCCTTCCAGAAGGTGATACTGTCACCCATCAGTTTCGCCAGGTTGCGCAGCGGCCCTGCTTCCAGGTAGAATTTGTAGTTGTCGCGTACCTTGGTCTGGAAACCACCTGCGAACGAGGTCGTTGGCTTAGGGCGTGGCTTCCCGAAGCTGCTGTAAAACCCGAACGCGTCAAGTTCCATGAAGGCACCGTTGTGGTGGAAGTCATCACCGAGGAACCACTCAGTTACAGGTGCCTGCGGGCTCGATGCCTTCAGCGCAGGGTGACCGGAAAGAGCGCCCATAGTGGCATAAAAGCCCGGGTAGGAGATGCCGAAGATGCCTGCGCGACCGTTATTGTTGGGCACGTTCTTTACCAGCCAGTCAATGAGGTCGTAAGTGTCAGACGCTTCATCAATGGTACTGCCTTTTTTGCCAATGTTAAAAGGGCGCACATCCATGAACTCGCCCTCGCTCATCATGCGGCCACGCACATCCTGGTATACCATTATGTATTCCTTTTTATAGTAGGCCATATGGTAAGACTTCCACACCTGGCGGAACTTGTCTTCGCCATAAGGGGCAATAGAGTAGGGGGTACGGGTGATGAGTATAGGGTGTTGTGTTTTGGTTGACTTGGGAGAGTAAATTGCAGTATACAGACGCACGCCGTCACGCATAGGGATGTATATCTCCTTTTTGGTATAGTTCTGTGCCATCCAAACGGAATCTTCCTTTTGACGGTCTTTGGCCGGTTCTTTTGCCTGCGAAGCTACCGGCAACCATAGTGCCAGCAGTAAAATGATGTACTTCATAAAATGGTATTGACGAACGTAAATGTAGCTCATAAAGACGGGAAAGAGGAACGGTCCTCAATGGTATGATCGTGGTCGGTGGGCAAGTCAAACAAATTACTTAGGTTTGCACCTTCATTTTTAAGAACATGCAACAATCTACACTGGAATTAATGCAGCAGATGGGCCACGAACAAGTGGTGTTCTGCCAGGATCCGAATACGGGCCTTAATGCCATCATCGCGGTGCACAATACTACATTGGGTCCGTCTTTGGGTGGAACACGTTTGTGGAACTACAACAGCCATGAAGAAGCGCTGATAGATGCCTTGCGTCTTAGCCGCGGTATGACTTACAAGTCTGCGATCAGCGGTCTGAACCTGGGTGGTGGTAAGGCAGTGCTGATAGGCGATGCGGGTAAATTGAAGTCTGAGGCGTTCTGGCGCAGGTATGGCAAGTTCGTCAACAGTCTGAATGGTAAATACATCACCGCCGAAGATGTGAACACATCAAAGGGCGATATGGAATACATTGGCATGGAGACGAAGTTCGTGACCGGTAAGCCTGAGTACATGGGTGGCAGTGGCGATCCTTCTCCGGTTACAGCATATGGTGTGTACATGGGTATGAAGGCCGCTGCAAAAAAGGCATTCGGTTCAGACGTGCTCACAGGCAAGCGTATTCTGGTTCAGGGTGCGGGCAATGTGGGCCAGTACCTGATGGCGCATCTTGTAGAAGAAGGCGCAAAAGTATCGACGTGCGACATCAACGAAGCTAAGTTGAAGCAGGTAGTTGCCAAGCACCCTACGATAGACGTAGTGGACGGCAATACGATATTCGACAAAGAATGGGATATATACGCTCCTTGTGCATTGGGTGCTACGGTAAATACTGAGAGCATAAACAAAATGAAGTGTCCCGTGATCGCCGGTGGTGCCAATAACCAGCTTGCTGACGAGAACGTTCACGGGCCTATGCTGGTGGAGAAGGGTATCATTTACGTACCGGATTTCCTCATCAATGCCGGTGGTATCATCAACATCAGCATCGAGATAGACGGTTACAACAAAGATCGTGCATACAATACGGTTGCTAAGATCTACGATCGCACACTTACAATATTTGACATGGCTGAGAAAGCCGGCATCCACACACAGCTTGCAGCAATGCAGATGGCTGAAAAGAGGATGAATGAGATCGCTAAACTGAGGGTAGGTATTTAATCAAATACCTGCCCGCAGTTAGCGGACATAAATAAAGAAGGCACTGTGAAACAGTGCCTTCTTTATTTTGTTCAGTGCGCGAAGATTACTTCTTGCTGCTGATCTTAGTAGCGAACTCTTTACCTGCTTTGAACTTAGGTACTTTGCGCGCTTTGATTTTGATAACTGCACCAGTCTGAGGGTTGCGGCCGTTGCGGGCAGAACGCTCAGATACTGAGAAAGTACCGAAACCTACCAGTGTAACACGGTCACCTTTTTTCAGCGCACCTACCACTGCATTTGTAAATGAGTCAAGAGCCTCGTTTGCCTGTACCTTAGTAAGGCCAGCGTCTTTTGCAATCTTGTCAATCAATTCAGCCTTGTTCATAACTGTTTTGTTTTTTGTTGTGAAATGATAATTTTTGAGGATAGAACAAATATACAGACGAATATGTCATCACCAAATATTCTGAAATTTTTTTTTGGTGTAAAACCCTTGCCTGAAGCAGGTTTCCCACATTTAGCCCACAATTCTTAAAGGAAATTTGGATTTAACAAAATAATGCTGTAAACGGCTATGGGTGCGGTTTTTCGGCATTTTTTGTGCTTTTTCAGTTTTTTGTGCCGGAATTTCCACGTCATCAAAGTACTTCCATTACCGATCGAAAAGCCACGAAACCCGCACCAAATCTATCGAAAGCCTTGTTGCGCATTCCCTGCGCGTGGTTGTCTATATAGTCGTTATACTCGTTAAGACTGTTGCAGGAGTACTGTGCCGAGTACGTTACTCCTTCGGCTTCGTCCTGTTCCAGAAGGCGGCAAAGACGATATTCTGTAAAAAGACCGGTACTCTTCAGGTCGGGCATATGTTCTTCCAACATCCATTTTACCCACGCATCGGCAATTGACGCTTCTACTTTTACTGTTACGTTATAGATGATCATTGTTCTGTTTATTTACAAATTAACTCTACTGTTGTTATTGTTGTTTTCCTGACAATGCTTGTGCTGCAGTGAAACCGCTGCTCCATGCATGCTGGAAGTTGTAACCGCCTGTTATGCCATCGACAGCCATTATCTCGCCTGCAAAATACAGCCCCGGTATTTTTCTGCTTTCCATTGTCTGCGCGTCTATATCGGCTATCGATATCCCACCGCAGGTGACAAACTCTTCTTTGAAGGTTGTTTTGCCCGCCACAGCATACTGATCTCGCAGAAGCGCTTCGGTGAGTTTGTTCTGTACTCCGGCTGGTAGATCGCCCCAGCGGGTCTGGTCGGTTACGCCTGCACGTGTGGCAATGAACTCCCACAGCCTTTTAGGAAGTGCAAAGGGATTCTTTTGCATCACAAAGTTCTTTCCCTGATCGCGCCGTAGATAATTGATCTGTTCTTTGAGGTCATTGTCATCGGTGCCGGGAAGCCAGTTGATGAGTGCTGTGAAATTATAGTTGCGGTCAGCCAGCTCGCGTGCGGCAAACGCAGATGTTTTTAATATTGCGGGTCCACTCATACCCCAATGGGTGATAAGCAGCGGCCCGGACTGGCTGATCTTTGTGCCTGCTATCTTTACAGTCGCGTCTGGCACACTTACACCCATCAGCTCCGTAATGGGGTTGCCGGGCATGTTGAATGTGAACAGCGAGGGCACAGGTGTTTCTATATTGTGGCCAAGTGTTGCCAGCCAGTTATACTGGTCAGCCTTCGGGAAGCCTCCGGTTGTGATCAGTACCTTATCTGCCGCAATCACTGAAGTGTCTGAAAACGTTAGGATGAATTTCCTGTTGTTCTCTGCTGAAGGTGGTGTGATGGATGAAACAGATTTGTGATAATAGACCTTCACGTTCTGCGCCATCATTTCCTGCCAGATACAGTCTATAATAGTCTGCGAATCGTCTGTCACCGGGAACATCCTTCCGTCCTCTTCGGCTTTTAGCATCACGCCACGTTGTTCAAACCAGTCGATCGTCTGTTGCGGTCCAAAACGATATAGCGATTTGCGAAGCAACTGTTTGCCCCGTGGGTAGCGTTCCAGTAATTCAGGAATATCAAAACAGTGGTGGGTAACATTGCACCTGCCGCCGCCCGATACCTTTACTTTTTGCAGAGCTTTCCCAGTCTTTTCAAATATCGCAACCTCTGTTCCTGTGCTGTACGGAATATTTGCTGCGGCAAAGCAGCCGGCTGCCCCTGCACCAATAATGGCGATCTTCATCGGTGTAAACATACGGCGAATGAGCGGAAAATAACGAGCTCTTTATTCCACATGAAAAGTCGGGCTATTTTGTCTATTTTGCCTTCAAAATCCCCCCGATATATGTTGCAGAAGTCAACACTTGCATTTCTCGATCAACTGGGCCGCAACAACAACAAGCCATGGTTTGAGAAAAACAAAGACGCCTATACTACAGCCAAAGAAGATTTTGAACAATTTGTGACCTCAGTGCTCGCCGGATTGAGTTCGCTTGATCCTGCGTTCAAGCAACTCACCGCCAAGGATTGCGTTATGCGTATATACCGCGATGTCCGTTTTTCTAAAGACAAGTCGCCATATAAGTTGAATTTCGGGGCCGGCTTCAGTAGCGGTGGGAAGAAATTTCCGGGTACGGGTTATTATTTACACGTTGAGCCGGGCAAGTGTTTTGCAGGTGGCGGCATCTGGCAGCCCGAGGGACCAATGCTTAAAGCCATTCGTCAGGAGATCGATTATGGATTTGATGAGTTTAGAAAGATTGTTGAGGCTAAAGAATTCAGAAAGAAATTCACGCAAATAGATGGTGACAAATTGGTGAAGGTGCCAATGGGGTATGGCGAAGACAATCCTGCCATAGAATACCTTAGGTTGAAGTCGTTCACCGTAAGCGGTTACCTCACCGATGCCGATGTGACGAAGAAGACCGCAGCTGCTACGGTAAATGAGGTTTTTGCAGGGATGAAGCCGTTTGTTGATTTTCTAAACAGGGCGGTTGGGTAGATTGCTTCCCGAATTCTTATAGAGATAGTAACTGATGCAGGTAGAGAACACACAAAAGCCCGATATATGGAAGGTGAGTGAACGCGTCTTGCGTATGCTGCTTGTGATCGGCGTGTTTTTTTGTTTACTCCAGATATGGCTGCCCACCTATTTTGTGAACGGAGATGGCCCTTGCCACATAGCCAATGCCCGGGTGATGCATAACTGGTGGACTGGCACATCGGTAGATCTTTATAAGCGGTTCTATTATTTCAATCTGCACCCACACCCCAATTGGTTGTCGCACCTTATGCTCGCGGGGCTGATGTTTGTGGTGAATGGATTGATAGCGGAAAAGCTATTGCTTACAGGCTATGTGTTGCTGATGGTGACCGGCATGTACCGGCTTTTGCGCCAGGTAGCAGGCAGGCCCACGTATTGGCCGTTAGTGTTATTCCTGTTTGTTTTTCACAACCTTGTGGCTCAGGGGTTCTACAATTTCTCATATAGTATCGGTTTTTACTGTCTGTTGGTGGCAGAGTGGATAAAGTATCTCGGAGATAGAGACCGTAAGCACCTTGTTTCTTTTTTTGTGCTGCTTCTGCTCACTTATTTCTCGCATCCCGTGGCTTTTATACTCGGGGGTGTTACTTGTGGTGCGCTTGCTATTTCGCATGCGGTGGCAGAAAAGGGTACTGCAGCCGGGCGAACGGTGATGCGCATATTGGTGGTGCTGGGGGTATGTAATATTCCTCTTTTGTTGTTATTTGCAGGTTTTGCCAACCGGCAGCACAGTGGTCATGGCCCGCATCTGCAGTTTGTGCCTGAAAGATTCTGGGAATTGGCGCGTTTTGAGTCTGTCTCTTATACACATCTGACGCTGCCGACGAC